>NZ_JBEZKB010000031.1:0-105442 GCF_040651475.1 Streptomyces sp. NPDC048442 | reverse complement strand
TACCGTGCACTTCTTTTTTTGGGTCCCGTAACGCGGATGGGGCGCGCGGCATCATGCCGCGCGCCCCTTCCTCGTAACCCAGCAGTCGTCTAGCCCACCACGGTCTCCGCCGCCGGCTTGGCCTCCGGGAAGTGGCAGGCCGCGCGGTGGTCGGCGGCGTGCGAGGTCATCGCCGGGGTCTCGGTGGTGCAGCGCTCCTGCTCCTTGGCACCGAGCGCCAGGAACACCGGGCAGCGGCCACGGAAGCGGCAGCCCGTCTGCTTGTCGGTCGGGCTGGGCGGGTCGCCGGGCAGCAGGATCCGCTGCCGGGCCCGCTCCCGCTTCGGGTCGGGCACCGGGACGGCCGACAACAGGGCCTTGGTGTAAGGGTGTTGGGGGTTGTCGAAGACGGTGTCGACGTCGCCGGACTCGACGGTGCGGCCCAGGTACATGACGCTGACGCGGTCCGCGATGTGGCGGATCACCGACAGGTCGTGCGAGACGAAGAGGTAGGAGAGGCCCAGCTCCGCCTTGAGCTGCTGGAGCAGGTTGAGCACGCCGGCCTGGATGGACACGTCGAGCGCGGAGACCGGCTCGTCCAGGACGAGGAGCTGCGGATTGACCGACAGCGCGCGGGCGATGCCGATGCGCTGGCGCTGGCCGCCGGAGAACTGGTGCGGGAAGCGCTGCGCGTACTCCGGGTTGAGACCGACCTTCGCGAGGAGGTCGGGGACCACCTCGGCGATCTTCTCCTTCTCCATCTTCAGCGCCCGCATGGGCTCCGCGATGACGTCGGCGATCGGCATGCGCGGGTCGAGGCTCGCCATCGGGTCCTGGAAGACGATCTGCATCGCGGAGCGCAGCTTGTGCAGCTCGGCGCGGCCGAGGGAGCCGGTGTCCTGGCCGAGGAGTTCGATCGACCCCGACTCCGGCTTGGCCATGTTCAGGATCTCGAAGAGCGTCGTGGACTTGCCGGAACCGGACTCGCCGACCAGGCCGAGCGTCTCGCCCTGCCGGATGTCGAGGTCGACGCCGTCCACCGCGTACACGCTGCCGACGCGGCGCTTGAAGGCGGTGCCCTTGAACTGCGGGAAGGTCTTCACCAGATCGGTGACGCGCAGGACGCTCCTGCGTTCGTCGCGCGGCACGGCGGCCGCGGCGAGCGGGGGGATCTCGGGGAGGGGGTAGACGTCGGTCGGGCCGAGGTTCTGCGACACGATCTCGTCGGTGCGGTGGCAGGCGACGCGGTGGTCGTTGCCGGTGAGGACCGGGTCCTCGGTGCGGCAGAGGTCCTGCACCATCGGGCAGCGGCCCGCGAACGCGCAGCCGCCCTTGTGGTCCTGCAGGGCCGGGGGAGAGCCGGGGATCGGGACGAGTGGCCTGCGGGACGCCTGCCCACCGTCCTCGGCGGCCTCGTCGATGCGCGGGACGGCGCCGATCAGGCCCAGTGTGTACGGCATCCGGGGGCGCTCGAAGACCTCGTCGACGGTGCCGGTCTCCACGATGCGGCCCGCGTACATGACCGCGATGCGGTCCGCCGTACCAGCGATGACGCCCAGGTCGTGGCTGACCAGGATCATCGCGGCGCCGGTCTCGCGCTGCGCCGTCTTGAGCACTTCCAGGACCTGCGCCTGGATCGTCACGTCGAGCGCGGTGGTCGGCTCGTCGGCGAGGATCACCGCCGGGTCGTTGGCTATGGCCATGGCGATCATCGCGCGCTGGCGCATACCGCCGGAGAACTCGTGGGGGAAGGACTGGGCGCGGGCCTTGGGATTCGGGATCCCGACCAGGTCGAGCAGCTCCACCGCGCGGGCCGCGGCCTTCTCCTTGCTCAGATCGTTGTGCGTACGTAGGGCTTCGACGATCTGCTCGCCGATCCGGTACACAGGGGTGAAGGCCGAGAGCGGGTCCTGGAAGACCATCGCGACCTTGTTGCCGCGGATGTCGCTGAGGTCGCGGTCGGAAGCGCCGAGCAGCTCCCGGCCGTCGAGCTTCACCGAACCGGTGATGATCGCGGTGTCCGGCAGCAGACCCATCGAGGCCAGTGAGGTCACGGACTTGCCCGACCCCGACTCGCCCACGATGCCGAGGACTTCGCCCCGGTGCAGGTCGAAACCGACCCCTCGGACCGCGGGGACGATTCCCTGCGGGCCCTGGAAGCGGACGTTCAGGTCGCGGACCTGGAGCAGCGGCTCACCCTTCGTGGGGGTGGCGGCTGCTGCGGTGGAGGGGCTGGCGGTGGTGGTCACGCACGGCTCCCGGGGGTCTCGTGGGCGGAAGTGGGGGAGGTGAGGGCAGTGGCCTTGGCGGCCTCGGCACGCAGGGCCTTGGCCTCGCGGGCGACCTTGCGGCGCTGCTTGCCGGAGACGCGGTCCGAGGTCGGGTCGAGGGCGTCACGCAGGCCGTCGCCCATCAGGTTCACGGCGAGGACGAAGATCACCAGGACGAGGGCGGCGGGGTAGAAGAGCCAGGGCGAGGTGAGTGCGGAGTCCTTGCCCACGGAGATCAGGGTGCCGAGCGAGACATCGGGGGACTGCACACCGAAGCCGAAGTAGGACAGGCCGGTCTCCGCCATGACCGCGCCACCGACGGCGATGGTCGCGTCGATGATCAGGAACGAGGCGAGGTTCGGCAGGATGTGCCGCAGGATGATCCGGAAGGGGTGAACTCCCATGAACCGGGCGGCCCGTACGAACTCCTGGTCCTTCAGCGAGAGCGTCATCGAGCGCACCACGCGGGCGGTGATCATCCAGCCGAAGACCGCGAGCAGCGCGACGAACGCGAGCCAGCCGCTCTCCTTGAACACCGGGGACATCACCGAGATGATCAGGAAGGCGGGGAAGACCAGCATCAGGTCGACCAGGAACATCGAGACGCGGTCCACCCAGCCGCCGAAGTAACCGGCGCAGGCGCCGATGGCGGAGGCGAGCACCGTCGAGAACAGGGCGACCAGCAGACCGATCATCAGCGACTTCTGCATGCCGCGCGCCGTGAGCGCGAAGACGTCACGGCCGATCTGGTCGGTGCCGAACCAGTGGGCCGCGGACGGCGGCTGGGTCATCGCGGTGAAGTCGATGTCCGTGTACTCGTACGGAATGACGAACGGCCCCACGAAGGCGAGCAGGAACAGCAGCACCACCACGACGGCGCCGATCAGGGCGTCCTTGCGGGCGGAGAAGCGGCCCCAGACGACCTTGCCGCGGCTCGATGGAGACGCTGGTGCGGTGGGAATTTCGAGGGGGACGACGGTGGCGGTTTCGGTGGCGGTCATCGGCTGGATGCTCCCTGCGGGACGGTCATGGCTCGGTCGATGCGTACGGCGCGGAGGTCACGCACTGCGGACCCGGGGGTCGAGCGCGGCGTGCAGTACGTCGGCGACGAAACCGGCGAGCAGCACCATGACGGCGGCGAACAGGCTGTACGCCACGACGGCGTTGACGTCGTTACGGCTGATGGAGTCGACGAGCCACTCACCCATGCCGTGCCAGCCGAAGATCTTCTCGGTGAAGGTGGCGCCCGTCAGCAGCCCCAGGAATCCGTACGCGAAGAACGTCGACATCGGGATCAGGGCGGTGCGCAGACCGTGCTTGAGGATCGCCTTGTTGCGGCGCAGCCCCTTGGCCCGTGCGGTGCGCAGATAGTCCGAACCGAGCACGTCCAGCATGGTGTTGCGCTGGTAGCGGCTGTACGAGGCGATGGCGATGGCGGCGATGACCAGGGTGGGAAGCATCAAGTGGCCCAGGCGGTCCAGGAGGTGGGTGAGGAAGCCGCCCTCCAGGCCGGGGGTTGTCTCACCGGTGAACTGAACGTCCGAGCCGGTGGATTCGTTGATGGAGACCATGGCGTTCTTGACGAACAGGGCGAGTACCAGGGTGGGTGTCGACATGATCAGGAAGGCGAAGATCGTCATCGCCCGGTCGGAGAACCGGTATTGACGCATTGCCGCCCATGCGCCGGCGAGGATGCCGATCACGGTGCCGAGGATGGTGCCCGCCAGCAGGAGCCGGAGCGAGACGCCTATGCGGTTGCCGAACTCCTCGTTGACGGACGTGCCTTCGATGGTCCTGCCGAAGTCGCCCTGCACGGCGTTCGCTGCCCAGCTGCCGAAGCGGTCCGTGAGCGGCGTCTTGTCATTGATGCCCAGCTCGGTGAGCTGGGCTTCCACCACTGCGGCCGGGGGCTTCGGGTTGCGGCCTTCGAAGGAGGTACGCGGATTGAGCGCCGACGCGGCAAGCGCGTACGACAGCCCGATCGCCACCAGGAGCAGCACGATGTAATAGCCGAGCCGCTTCGTAAGAAAGCCGAGCACGGGACCTCCAACTGACCTGAGGGGGGATGATGCTTCCGTGGTGCGGCCACGGAGTGCGGCAAGCCGGGGTCCGACACCGGTTGCGGTGTCCACATTCTGGGTTGTGATGTCCGATTAAAGGACCTCTGCAAGATCTCGATCAGGCAAAGATTGCCCATGCAACGTTTTATTTACCGAGATGAGCGCCCTAATGTCGCGGATCAACAGCGATCGGGATCCGTCGGGCGAAGACGGCCGACGCGTCTCAGTCTGTGGGATTCAGTAAAACGGGAGTTCTCATGCGTAACACCACCAGGGCGGCTGCTTTTGTCGTCGCCGCCGTCACCGGCTCGATGCTCCTGACGGCATGTGGCGGTTCCACCGACGATTCGGCCGACAAGCCGAAGAAGCAGGTCACGGCGGACCACGCCTCGGAGATCAACCCGCAGCCCGCGGACAAGGTCAAGCAGGGCGGCCAGCTTCGCCTCTCGGTGGCCAACTGGATCACGCAGTTCAACGGCAATCAGGTGCAGGGCGGGCTCGGCGACCGCACCACCATGACCAAGCCGATGCTGCCCAGCGTCTGGGACGTGGACGCGCAGGGTGCCTTCACCCCTGACAAGGACTACATAGAGTCCGCCGTGTCCGGGGACAAGGGCGGCAAGCAGGTCCTCACGTACAAGATCAACCCGAAGGCCAAGTGGTCCGACGGAACCGCGCTGAGCTACCGCGACTTCGAGGCCATGTGGAAGGCGAACGGGCTCGGTGATGAGAAGTACCTGATCGTCGACCCGACCGGCTACGAGGATATCGAGTCGGTCAAGGCCGGGGCGAACGACCAGGAGGTCGTCGTCACGATGAAGAAGCAGACCTCCCAGTGGCAGGCCATGTTCTGGCAGCTGCTCCCCGCCAAGTTCATCGACACGCCCGAGAAGTTCAACAAGGCCTGGGTCGAGAAGGTCCCTGCGACGGCCGGTCCGTACAAGGTCGGCTCGATCGACAAGGCTTCGCAGACCGTGACCCTCGTCCCGGACGAGAAGTGGTGGGGCGAGAAGCCCAAGCTGGACAAGATTATCTTCCGGGCGCTGGACCGTGTCGCGGCCGTCGACGCCTACCTGAACCGCGAACTCGACGCCGTGTCGGCCGGTAACGCCGACTACTACAAGCGGACCAAGAAGACCCCCGGCACCGAGTTCCGTATCGGCGCTCCGTGGGACATGACCCACATCGTCTTCGGCGCCAACGGCAACATGGCCGATGTGAAGGTGCGTCAGGCGATCCAGCTGGCCATCAACACCAAGACGCTGGCCGACATCCCGGCCAACGGCATGCCGGTCGACTACAAGACCCTTGGTAACCACTTCTACATGGGCAACCAGAAGGGCTACCAGGACAACTCGGGCAAGTACGGCAAGGGTGACATCGCCGCGGCCGGCAAGGTGCTGGACGAGGCGGGCTGGAAGGCCAAGAACCCCGGCGAGATCCGCACCAAGGACGGCAAGCCGCTCGTCGTCAACTTCCTTGAGACGGCTGGTGCCAGCGCCACGATCAAGAGCCAGGACGCGGCGTCGCAGGCCATGCTCAAGCAGGCCGGTATCGACATGAAGATCAACAACGTGCCGGAGAACGACTACTTCGACAAGTACATCACTGCGGGCAACTTCGAGATGGTCAGCTACCGCAGTACCAGCTACACGGGTCTGGCCAGCGACTTCTTCGCCAGCTACCGCGACCCGAAGGGCAAGCAGCTCTTCCAGAACAACGGCAAGATCGTGACCCCGGGCGGCGAGGCGAAGTTCCGCGAGGCGCTCACCGCGAAGACCCCGGAAGAGGCGGTCAAGCTCCAGCAGGAGGTCGACAAGCTGGTCTGGGACGCGGGCCACACCCTGCCGACCTACCAGACCCCGGCCGTCTGGGCCGTCCAGAAGAAGGTCGCCAACTACGGTTCGCCGGGCATGGCGTCCGTCGACTGGACCAAGGTCGGCTTCATGAAGTAACCCTCGGGTTGCTCTGCGCCACCACACCCCGTCCCGCCCTCACCGGCGGGGCGGGGTGCGCCCGTTTGCCTCCGGTGACCGTTGACTACCCGCCGGTGACTGGACCCTCGACGTCGTACGCGATGCATGCCGAGCCGACGATTCAGTTCTGCATCTTCTGCTCGATGTACGGTCGGGCAGCGGACGGCCGGTCAGTTCTGGCTGCTGGGCGACCAGTTGGGCCGGGTGTACGCGCCACGATGGCAGGGGAGGCGACCAGGGGCGGCGGCCGCCGGGCCCGTACGTGAGCCGGGCGCCGGCCGGGGTGCCAGGGCCCGTCGTTGCGCGATCAGCGTCTGGTGTGGTCGGTGCCGGACCAGATCAGTCCGTGGGTGGAGCAGGGCTGGTTCTCGATCGGCACGGGCGGCTTCGGCCTCTCCGGCAGTCGCGAGTACGCCCGCCGCCACTTCGGCGCGACGCCGAGTCCGTTACGGTCGCCGCGCTCGCGCCCCTCGCGGCACGCGGCGAGGTCGAGCTGAGGCCGACCTCGGTGCCGTGAACGGCGCCGACGGAGGAGGGGTAGGATCCGCGATTCCGTGAGCAATTCCAGGGGATCATGAGCACTTGTCACGGTCAGAAGTTGCCAGGAGAAGCTGCCCGACAGCTCTCCTCCGCGCTGTTCCGACGGGTCGCGATCAGGGCCAGCACTCCGAGCACGATCAGTGCGGGCGCGCCGGATACGGGATGGAGAATCTGGAGCGGCACACCGATGGCGAGCAGATACCAGCCCAGCTGCGCCGGGAGCCTGCCGGTGTCACGGACGATACGCCCGCTCAGGGTGCCCAGGGCGAGTAGGCCGAACCCAGCGAGGAAGAACCACATCTCGTACCCACGCTGCGGAATTCCGGGGGCAGCGTTCCAGAATCCGTCGCGGGCCATGTCGCCGAAGGTGCTGGAGGCGATCAGGGCGACCGCGAAGTGCAGTGCGGCCAGTCCGATTACCAGTCGGGGAATCAATCGGGTCATTGTCAACTTCCTCGGTTGTCACGGTTCTTGAGTCTTCTGGCCCCGTGCGCCAAACGCAGTGGGGAGTGCAGTGCCCAGGTCCCAGCGGGTGAAATCGATCGGCCGACGGGGCAGGCCGGAGGAGGCCAGACCTGCCGTACCTCGCAGTAGCACGCAGGTGCCGCCCCATACGCCCTGGCGTACCAAGCGATGTGGCACCACCTGCGGAACCAACTCGGCCTGAGCCGCGGCCGCATGGGCTGCCGCCCCGAGTGCAGCCGCTACCGCGGCCGTCAACTCCGGCGTGGGCCGACTGTGTGAGCGAAGCTGGCACGGTCAGCCAGTGGTCAGGGAGAGAAGGCTCAGATCCCGTGTAGCGCCCCGGCCGCGCTGAGGCCGATCACAGCCGTCCCGCCAGCGAGTTTCGTCAGCGTCACGCTGCCCCCCATGCCGTCCGTACACCCCTGTATGGAGTGACCATACAGTACTGTACGGACATGGCGAGAAGGCACCTCACACCCCTGGACTGGTCGACTGCGGCGCTGCGTGCGATGGCACACGGCGGAGTCGCCGCAGTGTCGGTCAACGCACTCGCGGGCGAGCTGGGGACAACCCGGGGCAGCTTTTACTGGCACTTCAAGGATCGCGATGCACTGTTGACGGCCGCGCTGGAGGTGTGGGAAGAGGGCACCACCACTGCCCTGATCTCAGAGTTGGACGACATCACCGATCCCCGGCAGCGACTGACGACCCTGTTCACCACCGCGCTGGGGCAGCAAGAAATCAACGGCCTGGAGCCCGCGATCGTCGCCCACGCCGATCATCCTGCCGTCGCCCCGATCCTGCGCCGGGTGACCGACCGGCGGATCGCCTACCTCACCGACCTCTACACCGACCTGAGCCTGGCCCCCGCAGCAGCCCGGCGTCAGGCAGTCGTCGCGTACGCCGCTTACCTCGGATGGCTCGAACTGCGCCGTTCCGCCAGCGACATCGTGCCCGAAGTCGCCACCACCGGTACCACCGCCACCGCCGCTCTGGAACACCTGCTCACCGAGCTGGCCCGATCCGGCAAGCACCAGGCGTAGCCGGGAGTGAAGGGCACTACCAGCCCCCATCGCCAGGCAGGGGCCGACCGCTTTCACCGACCGTGACCACCGACGATGCCGCGATGGTGCGGGTGTGGGCCGCGTGGTTGCTGCGTGTCCGCCGGTCGGCCGGCCAGGCAGGCGGGCTCAGTCGGCTGAGCCTGACCGGTTGGCCGGGTGGCTCGCCTGTCTGCCCGTTCGGTCAGTCGGCTCGCTTGCCCGCCTGCTCGGTCGGCCCGCCCGACCGCCCGCATGCTCGCCGATTCGGCCCCTCGCCCCTTGTCCCTGGGCCGGGCGCCTCCTCAGCCCTCGGCTCCTCGGTCGGGCGCACCCGGGTGCTTGACGTCGTCCGTTCCCGGCCCTGTCGGCCGGTCGTGCCCGGGGTCGCCGATCGCATCCTGGGGCGTCCGGGGTCGGGCCGTCGCCGGCCCCGCCTCCTCGCGCCTGGTCGGTCGGTCTCCCTAGGTGTCCGGGATCGCTCCGTGCCCGCCGCAGCCGGGCCGATCGCGCCCGGCCTCCCGGCCATCCAGTAACCCCGGCCACCCGGCCACCCAGTAACCCGGGCCGCCCGGCCACCCGGGTGCCCCAGGCTCTCGACCCGGGCCTCCAGCGACTGTGCCGTGCCCCGGTCGGGCCAACGTGCTCCGGCGGGTTCGCGGGGGCGGGGACATGCCCCCGTAAAGCCGTCCCGGCCCGCTTTGGAGCATCGACCAGTGCCATTCCGTCCGGCCTGGAGGATCGGCCCAGGTCACAAATCCGGGCAGGCGTGGGAGAATCAAGTACGTGCGTTTTCCCCCGGGCTGAAATGCCCCGGGGCCAACACCGAACGACTGGATGTTCCGCGCGTGCGTTTCCTCAACGATCTCAAGCCGCCGTACGACCTCACGTACGACGACGTCTTCATGGTGCCGAGCCGCTCCGCGGTCGGTTCCCGCCAGGGCGTGGACCTTTCCGCCCCCGACGGCACCGGCACCACGATCCCGTTGGTCGTCGCCAACATGACCGCCATCGCGGGCCGCCGCATGGCCGAGACGCTGGCCCGCCGCGGCGGTCTCGTCGTCATCCCGCAGGACATCCCGATCGAGGTCGTCACCGAGGTCGTGTCCTGGGTGAAGACCCGGCACCTCGTCCTCGACACGCCGATCGTGCTGGCCCCCACCCAGACCGTCGCCGAAGCGCTCTCCCTGCTGCCCAAGCGGGCGCACAACGCGGGCGTCGTCGTCGACGCGGAGCTGCGTCCCGTCGGTGTCGTGACCGACCAGGACCTGGCCGGGGTCGACCGCTTCACCCAGCTCTCCGAGGTCATGTCCAAGGACCTCGTACTGCTCGACGCGGACATCGACCCCCGTGAGGCGTACAACAAGCTCGACGGCGCCAACCGCCGCTACGCCCCCGCCGTCGACAGCGAGGGCCGCCTCGCGGGCATCCTGACCCGCAAGGGCGCGCTGCGCGCCACCCTCTACACCCCCGCCACCGACGCCAACGGCAAGCTGCGCATCGCCGCCGCCGTCGGCATCAACGGTGACGTCGCGGGCAAGGCCAAGCAGCTCCTCGACGCGGGCGTCGACACGCTCGTCGTCGACACCGCGCACGGCCACCAGGAATCGATGATCGCCGCGGTCAAGGCCGTGCGCGCCCTCGACCCGCAGGTCCCGATCGTGGCGGGCAACATTGTCGCCGCCGAGGGCGTGCGGGACCTGATCGAGGCCGGTGCCGACATCATCAAGGTCGGCGTGGGCCCCGGTGCCATGTGCACCACCCGCATGATGACCGGCGTCGGCCGGCCGCAGTTCTCCGCCGTGATGGAGTGCGCCGCCGAGGCCAAGAAGCACGGCAAGCACGTCTGGGCCGACGGTGGAGTGCGCCACCCGCGCGACGTGGCGATGGCGCTGGCCGCCGGTGCGTCCAACGTCATGATCGGGTCCTGGTTCGCCGGTACGTACGAGAGCCCCGGTGACCTCCAGCAGTCGGCGGACGGCCGCTGGTACAAGGAGTCCTTCGGCATGGCCTCCGCCCGCGCGGTCAAGAACCGCACGAGCGAGGAGTCGTCCTACGACCGCGCACGCAAGGCGATCTTCGAGGAGGGCATCTCCACCTCGCGGATGTTCCTCGACCCGGCCCGTCCGGGCGTCGAGGACCTGATCGACTCGATCGTCGCGGGCGTGCGGTCTTCTTGCACGTACGCGGGTGCGGCTTCTCTTGAGGAGTTCGCGGAGAAGGCGATCGTCGGTGTGCAGAGTGCCGCCGGGTATGCGGAGGGTAAGCCGCTGCACGCCAGCTGGAGTTAAGGGCTGGGCGGTGCCGGGCGGGTTGTTCGTCGCCCGCGGGTTCGTCGTGGCTGGTCGCGCAGTTGCCCGCGCCCCTATGGTGCGCCCCTTGAGGGTCCTGCCCCTCGTCCCCTTGCGGGGATGAGGGGCAGGACCCTTTGCGTTAGCCTGCCGCGGGAGCTTGATCAGCGAGGGGGAGCTGCATGATCCGGGTACTGCTGGCGGACGACGAAGCGATGATCAGGGCCGGGGTGCGGGCCATTCTCTCCTCGGCGGACGACATCGAGATCGTCGCCGAGGCCGGTGACGGGCGCGAGGCCGTCGAGCTCACGCTGAAGCACCGGCCCGATCTCTGTCTTCTCGACATCCGGATGCCGCGGCTCGACGGGCTGCGGGCGGCGGAAGAGCTGCGGCGGGTGCTGCCGGAGACGGCGGTCGTGATGCTGACGACGTTCTCCGAGGACGAGTACATCGCGAGCGCGCTCGGTTCGGGGGCGGCCGGGTTCGTCCTCAAGTCGGGGGACCCGCGCGAACTCATCGCCGGGGTCCGGGCCGTCGCCGAGGGCGGCGCCTACCTCTCACCGAGCGTCGCGCGGCGCGTCATCACGCACCTGGGGACGGGGCAGCTGGGCAAGCGGGCCGGCGCCCGTGCCCGGGTCGAGGAACTCACCGGCCGGGAGCGCGACGTGCTCGCCCTGGTCGGGGCGGGCCTCTCCAACGCGGACATCGCCCGGCGGCTGCATGTCGTCGAGGGGACGGTGAAGGCGTACGTCAGCCAGATCCTGGCCCGGCTCGACTTCAAGAACCGCGTGCAGGCGGCGATCCTCGCGTACGAGGCGGGGCTCGTTCCGGAGGAGTGAGGGGAGTGCTCTCGCCGCGCGAAGGATCGGCCAAGCTGGAGCCATGAACAGCACGCAACTCGGCCTGCGGATCCGGCAGTTCCGGCAGTTCCGGCAGTTCCGGCGGTACGGGCTGACCCGGTGGTACGGGCGGGCCCGGCAGGCTCGGCAGGCCCGGCTGTACGATCTCGGGCTCTGGCTGGTGCTGAGCGCACCGCCCGTCGTGGCCGCGGCCGGCCAGTACGGGCGGGCCGTGCCGGTGGCGGCCGCCGGGTTTGTACTTCTGGCCCTGGCCGTCGGGGCCGGGCGGCGGTGGCCGCTGGCGGCGCTCCTTGTGCCGCTGGCGCTGAATCTCGTACGGGACGTCGAGCTGCTCACGTTTCCGTTCCTGCCCGCACTGGTGGTCATGGCCTACCTCGCCGGGGTCCGGGCCCCGCGAGTCCGGCCCGCGGTGCGGTTCTTCGGGGCGGTGGCCCTGGCCGGGCTGCCGATGTGCGTGCTGGTGCGCGAGCTGTGGGCCTGGCCCTCGCAACTGCTCATGCTGCTGCTGTGCGTGGGGCTGCCGTGGCTGCTGGGCCGCTGGCGCGGGCAGTACGCGGACCTGGTCAGCTCCGGGTGGCGGCTCGCCGAGCGGATGGAACGCGAGCAGCGGGCCGTCGCCGACCGCACCCGGATGCGCGAACGGGCCCGGATAGCGGGCGACATGCACGACTCTCTGGGGCACGACCTGACCCTGCTCGCCGTGCGGGCGGCGGCACTTCAGGTCGACCGCACCCTGGACGCCCGGCAGCAGGCGGCCGTCGGGGAACTGCGGGAGGCGGCCGCCGCGGCGACCGGACGGCTGCGGGAGATCATCGGCGTACTGCGCACCGACGACGAGGACCCGGCGGCCGAAGGGGCGGCCGGGGAGGCCGCCACACCCGAGACCGTCGTCGAGCGGGCGCGGGCCTCCGGCATCGACGTCGAACTGGAGGAGCTGGAGGAGCAGGGGGAGCAGGGGGAGCGGGGCGGGACGGGTGGGCCGGACGGGCTGCCGCCCATGGTGGGGCATGCCGTGCACCGGGTCGTCCAGGAGTCCCTGACGAACGCGGCCAAGCACGCCCCCGGAGCCCGTGTACGGGTCGTAGTCGTCCGGGACGGCGACTCGCTCGACGTCACCGTCGTCAACGGCCCCGCGGTCCACGGGGTCTCCGCCCCCGGCGTGGCCTCCGGCGGCACCGGGCTGGTCGGCCTCGACGAGCGGGTGCGGCTCGCGGGCGGCACCCTGCGCGCACGGCACGCGCCCGGCGGGGGCTTCGAGGTCGCCGCCCGGCTCCCCGCCACCGCGGGAGCGGCGCCCCGGCCCGCCGGCGACCCGTACCCCACGGTGTCCGCACGGGAGTTGGCGCGGGCCAGGGAGCGGGTGCGCGGGAGGCTCCGGCAGACCGTGCTGGCGCCGCTCGCCGTACTGGCCGGGATCCTCCTGGTGATGGCCCCCGTCGCGCTGGTCAGCTCCTCCCTCTCCGTACTGGACCGCCAGGCGTACGGCCGCCTGGCGGTGGGCGGGGAGCGCGGCGCGGTGGAGGCGGCGCTGCCCGTGTTCACCCGGGACGGCGCACCCGACGGGGCACCGGCCGAACCCCCGGGCGAGGAGTGCGTGTACTACAGCACGCGGCTGATGTCGGACGATGCCCACCGGCTGTGCTTCGCGCGCGGGAGGCTGACATCGAAGGACACGGTGGGTGGTTTGCGGTGAGCAGACGTGGGGAGGAGGCGTAAATCCCGGATGTGAAGGTGGTGTTGAATCAAATGGCAGTGCGTGAACACGCATGGCACGCAGGCTTCCGGGTACACGCGCCCTTGCGCTGATACACCGAAGAAGGGGAGGACATCGTGTCCATGGCGACCGCAGTCCCGACTGGAACCAGGTACGAAGCGACCGGCACCGCACCCGCGGAGCAGCAGCTTCCGTATGTGGAGAATCCGGCGGAGGTAGCCCCGAGGGACGCCCGTGAGATGTCGAGGCTTTTCTTCGCACGGCTCGCCGTCCTTGAGGAGGGCACCCACGAGTACCAGTACGCCCGCAACACCCTGATCGAGCTCAACCTGGCGCTCGTGAAGTACGCGGCCACCCGCTTTCGCAACCGGTCCGACCAGATGGAGGACATCGTCCAGGTCGGCACGATCGGCCTGATCAAGGCCATCGACCGGTTCGAGCTGACCCGCGAGGTCGAGTTCGCGACCTTCGCCATGCCGTGCATCGTCGGTGAGATCAAGCGGTTCTTCCGGGACACCAGCTGGTCGGTGCATGTGCCGCGCCGTCTCCAGGAGCTGCGGATCGACCTCGCGAAGGCGTCCGACGTGCTGTTCCAGCAGTTCGACCGCGCGCCCACCACTGCCGAGCTCGCCTCCTACCTGGACATGGCGGAGGACGAGATCGTCGAGGGTCTGGTCGCGTCCAACGGCTACACCGCCGGCTCCATCGACATCCCCCTCGACGACGGTGCGGACGCCGGTTCGCAGACCCTCGCCGACCGCCTCGGCGACACCGACTCCGAACTGGAGATCGTGGAGAACGTCCAGGCGCTGAAGCCGCTCATCGAGGAACTCGACGAGCGCGACAAGCGGATCCTGAGCATGCGGTACGGCGCGGAGATGACGCAGTCGCAGATCGGGGACGAACTGGGCGTGTCCCAGATGCAGGTGTCCCGGCTGCTGACCCGCATCACGAAGAGGCTGCGGGAGGGGCTCCTCACCCAGGAGTGAGCGTGCGGGAGTGAGCCTGCGCGGGTGACGCGTGCGGGAGTGAGCCTGCGGGAGTGGGCGTACGCAGGTGACGTACGTCTGCAGGCCCGGCCGCCCTGATGCGGGGCGGCCGGGCCTGTGTGCGTACCGGCCTCCGTACGGCCGGCCTCCGTGCGTACCGGCCTCTGTACGTACCCCGGCCGGCGTCGGACTCAGCAGATGCCCTCCGCGCAGATGCCCTCCGCCGGGCGCAGCCACGTCGCGCGGACCCGCTTTCCGTCCGGCAGCGGGCGCACCTCCACCTGGCCCGCCAGCCGTTGCACCATGTGCCAGCCGAAGCCCCCGCCGCCCGCGAAGTCGGGCTCCCGGGGCACCGGCGGGTCCGGGCTCGAGTCGTCCATCTCGACCACCAGCCGCCCCTGCCCGGCGCGCAGCCGCAGCCGCCACCACCCCGAGGTGTGCCGTACGGCATTGGCGACGAGCTCACCGACCACCAGCAGCACCGCGTCGAAATCGGCCCAGGGGCAGTGCTGGGCCAGAAACGCCGCGGTGGTCTCCCGGGCGGTCGCGCCGTCGCCCCGCGCTCCCTGCGGTGAATCCAGGACAACCACGGGTGGCTCCTCAGTCATCAACCGCTCGCATACCCCGAGTTGCCCCGCTCATCACCGGCCGGGTACATGTGTCTGAGCAGTTTTTCCAGTGCCGTCGCCACCGCCTCCGCGAGCGCGGCGTGCCCCGCGTCGTTGGGGTGCAGTCCGTCCGCGAGGTGCTCGGGGCCGAGCAGGCCGTGGCCGGGGAGCAGCGCGAGCCGGGTGTCGCCGGCCGACATCTCCTCCCGTACGACGTCCTCCAGCGCCTCGCGCAGCCCGGCCAGCGTCGTCCCGAGGGCGTTCGGGGTGTGCTCGGCACCGGGACGCAGCACCGGGGAGAGCACGAGCAGAGGGGTGTGCGGATGCCCCTGCCGTACGAGTGCGAGGAAGGTGCGCACCGTTTCGCGCAGCAGGGGAGCGGTGAACGGGGTCCGGCCCCAGCAGTTGGTGCCGAAGGCGAGGGTGACGGCGTCCGCGGGGAGGGTGGCGAGCTGCTGCGCGGTGGCCAGTTCGCCGCGGGCGGCGCCCGCGTAACCGAGGTTCACGGTGTCCAGGCCGAGCAGCCGGCCGGCCGTGGCGGGCCAGGCGTGCGCGGGCCGGGTCGACCACCAGCCCTCGGTGATCGAATCGCCGTGCACCAGCCAGCGCGGGCGCGGCCCGGCGGGCTCGATGCGCCCGCCCACCGTGCGTATGCCCAGGAAGTACGGCGACTGCGACTCGGGCGGGTACACCGTGAACGGGCCCTGCAGGGGCGGGAGTTCGAGGCGTATCACGGATTCGGCGGCCGGCTCGGCGAGCACCTCCGCCAGCTGCCGGCCGCCCTCCCAGAGCCCGAAGGCGTGCGGGACCGTGCCCGCCTCCGCGCGGTAGTGCAGCTCGACGGCGCCCGCCCCGTACGAGACGAACTCCAGCCGCACGCCGACCGGCACCTCCGCGCGCTCCGTGATGTCCCACGGCAGCCGGTCCAGGTCGCCAGGGTCGGCCCGCACGGGGAGCCCGTCCGTGTCGCGCCAGGCCACTCCGCGCAGAAAGAGCCCGGGATCCAGCCAGGTCATCGGTGCCTCCCTCTCGGTGGTGCGGCGGCTTTCCGTTTGCAGCGTCTCGGTTGTGCAGCAGTTGTGCAGTTGGTCCCTGACACCCTGCCCACTCCCACCACAGGACATGAGCGGGATCTCCGCACGACCGCCTCTACGTACCGGACAAAAGGGAAATCGAAAACTGGGGCGCAACAATCAGCCATCACCGGCCGTTGCGCGCAATGAACGTCCGCCAATGCGCAAGGTTGCTGCATTACGTGTGGGAACTGCCAGCTCATAGGCTTCAGCGCTGTACGTGGAGTGGCGGGATCGCCTGCTCGGCGGTCTCCCAGGGTTTTTGGCTGTTTCGCCGTGCCCGTGGAAGTCTCCGCCGCGGTCGCCGCCGCCCGATGAGGCAGCCAGAAGGAGCCACCCCCGTGTTGGATCAAGGCGCAGCGCCCCCCGTTGCCCCACCGCCCGCCTCCGGAGTCGGCGTCGGCCTCGGCTCTCGTCTGATGCGCCGCAAGCCGGTGGAGCTGCTGGTCAGCGAGGGGGGCCAGGGCGAGGGAGGATCGCTGCGGCGGTCGCTCTCGATGTGGCAGCTGACGATGATCAGCATCGGTGCCACGCTCGGCACCGGCATCTTTGTCGTCCTCGGCGAAGCCGTTCCCAAGGCAGGCCCCGCCGTCACGATCTCGTTCGTGATCGCCGGTCTCACCGCCCTCTTCTCCGCTCTCTCGTACGCCGAGCTCGCGGGCACCATCCCGGTCTCCGGGTCCTCCTACTCGTATGCGTACGCAACGATGGGTGAACTGGTCGCCTGGATCTGCGGCTGGTGCCTGGTCCTGGAGTACGGCGTCTCGGTGGCGGCGGTGGCCGTCGGCTGGGGCGAGTACCTCAACGAACTCCTCGACGGGACGCTCGGGTTCACCATCCCGGACGCGCTGTCCGCCCCGCCCGGCGACGGCGGGATATTCAACCTCCCCGCGCTCATCGTGGTGCTCCTCGCGATGGTCTTCCTGCTCGGCGGAGCGCGCGAGTCCGCCCGCGCCAACACCATCATGGTCTCGGTGAAGATCGGCGCCCTGCTGCTCTTCTGCGTCATCGGCTTCATCGGTTTCAAGTCCGGCAACTACGCCGACTTCATGCCGCTCGGCATGGCGGGCGTCAGCGCCGCCGGCGCCACCCTCTTCTTCTCGTACATCGGCTTCGACGCCGCCTCCACGGCCGGCGAGGAGGCGAAGAACCCGCAGCGCGACCTGCCGCGCGCGATCATGCTCTCGCTGATCATCGTCACCGCCCTGTACGTCCTGGTCGCGGCCGTCGCCGTCGGCGCGCGCGACTGGAAGGGCTTCGAGGGCTCCGAGGCCGCCCTCGCCGGGATCATGAAGGACGTCACCGGGCAGGCCTTCTGGGGCACCCTGCTCGCGGCGGGCGCGGTGATCGCCATCGCGAGCGTCGTCCTGACCGTGCTGTACGGCCAGACCCGCGTGCTCTTCGCGATGTCCCGCGACGGCCTGGTTCCGAAGGTCTTCGCCAAGGTCAGCCCGAAGACCGGCACGCCGCGCGTCAACACGATCATCGTGTCGCTGTTCTGCGGCATCCTCGCCTCCGCGATCCCGCTCGGCCAGCTCGCCGACGCGACCAGCATCGGCACGCTCTTCGCGTTCGGCCTGGTGAACATCGCGGTGGTCATCCTGCGCTGGACCCGCCCGGAGATGAACCGGACCTTCCGGGTGCCGCTCGGCCCGGTCTTCCCGATCCTGGGCTTCGTCTTCTGCGTCTACAACATGTTCGGCCTCGGCGCCGTCACCTGGGTGGTCTTCGGAATCTGGATGGCCGTCGGTCTCGTGTTCTACTTCGGATACGGCATTCGTCACTCGCGGCTGGCGAAGGGCGCGCCGGAGAAGACCCACGTAGACGCGTAGAAATGTGATCCACCCGCCGTGCGACTCAACGATCTCGACGAGCGAATCGTCCACGCCCTGGCAGCGGACGCCCGCCGCTCCTATGCCGACATCGGCTCCCTGGTCGGCCTGTCCGCCCCGGCGGTGAAGCGCCGGGTCGACCGGCTGCGCGCGGAAGGCGCCATCACCGGGTTCACCGTACGGGTGGACCCGGCGGCGCTGGGCTGGGAGACCGAGGGATTCATCGAGATCTACTGCCGCCGGAACACGTCGCCCGAGGCGATCAACCGGGGCCTTGAGCGCTACCCGGAGATCGCGTCCGCCTCCACCGTCACCGGTGAGGCGGACGCGATCGTGCAGGTCTTCGCGTCCGACATGAGGCACTTCGAGCGGGTCCTGGAGCGGATCGCGGGGGAGCCGTTCGTGGAGCGGACGAAATCGGTGCTGGTGCTGTCGCCGCTGCTGCGGCGGTACTCGTCGGGGTCGCCGGCGTAAATCCGGGGGATCGGTCCCCGTGCCCGGTCCCCCGGAGCAAGCGTGACGGGTTTCCCGGGAGCAAGCGTGACGGGGTTCCCCCGGATCAAGCGTGACGGGTTCTCCCGGAGCAAGCGTGACGGGTTCCCCCGGAGCAAGCGTGACGGGTTCCCCGGGAGCAAGCGTTACGGCAGTTCCAGCGGCAGCACCTCGAAGTCCCCCGTCTTCGCGTCCACCTTCTCGATCGGCACCGAGCCCAGGCACTTGCGCAGCCCGCGCGGCTGCTCCTTGACCGTGCCGTCCAGCAGCCAGCTGTAACCCAGCCGGTCGCCCCCGGGGCGGTCGTCGACGGTGATGCCGACCCGCTTGCCGCGCTGCCCCTTGATGTTGCTGTCCTGCACCGTCCCGCTGACGATCGCGAGCTTGCCGCCCGTCACCAGGCAGTCCACCTTGACGTTCGCCCACTGGGCCTGAGGGGCGTCCGGGAAGCGGTGGCGAACGGTGAAGGTGCCCTTCGCCTCCTCGGGCCCGACGCCGGGCGCCAGGTGCGCGTCGAAACCGAAGGTGATCTCGTGGCCGGGCCGGTCCAGGTTGGCCTTCCCGGTGAGGGCGGCGGCCTCGCGCGGCGCGCCCTGGTGCGCGGCGAAAGTCGCCTGCCCGGTACGGGCGGCGCTCCCGGCCTCCGGCTCCGCCCCGGAAGCGGCCGCGCTGCCCGCCGCCCCGGCCGTGACCAGAAGGGCGGCGGCGAGGGCCGCGAGGCGGGTCCGGCGGGTGACGGCGAGGCGGGTCGTGGTCGTCATGGTGAAGCCCTTCGTGGGAGTCCTTCGAGGTCAGGAGCGGTGCCTCCGGACGACCACCACTCTCGCGCCGCCCCCCCGCACCCCACATCGCCCCTGAGAACCTCCCCGCCTCCGCCGCCCGGCGGAGAGGCCCTCCACCGTGCGCCCGAGGCAACCCGTACGGCCCCGTCCGCACCCCCTTCGCCCCGTACGCAACAAATCGCCGCCGAACCCCCTGTGCGCGCAATGGATCAACGGTCGGTCCGCAACGCTCGTGCCTTGTCCCGGGCGAACGCCGGACCGTACCGTCATTAGGTCTCCCACCCCACCGTTCCCACCCGCCCGAGGTCCGCCATGCCGTCGTCCCCGCCCGCGCAGCCGCTGCGCATCGCCCTGCTCCAGAGCTCCGGGCGTCCCGGCTCCGTGGCCGCGAACCTCAAGGTCCTCGACGAGGCCGCGGGCCGGGCCGCCGCCGCAGGGGCCGGGCTGCTGGTCACGTCGGAGATGTTCCTGACCGGCTACGCGATCGGCGAGGAGCAGGTCCACCGGCTCGCCGAGAGCGCCGACGGGGAAGGCGCCGACGCGGTCGCCGACATCGCCTCCCGGCACGGCCTCGCTCTCGTCTACGGCTACCCCGAGCGCGAGGGCGAGGCGGTCTTCAACTCCGCCCAGCTCATCGACGCCACCGGCAGCCGCCTCGCCAACTACCGCAAGACCCACCTCTTCGGCGGCTTCGAGCAGGACTGCTTCGTCCCCGGCGAGCAGCCCGTCGTCCAGGCCGAGCTGGGCGGACTGCGGGTCGGCCTGCTGATCTGCTACGACGTGGAGTTCCCGGAGAACGTCCGCGCGCACGCCCTGGCCGGCACCGACGTCCTCCTCGTACCGACCGCGCAGATGCACCCCTTCCAGTTCGTCGCGGAGTCCGTCGTCCCGGTGCGCGCCTTCGAGAGCCAGATGTACATCGCGTACGTCAACCGGACCGGCCCCGAGGGCGAGGGTGAGGACGCCTTCGAGTTCGTCGGGCTGAGCTGCCTGGCGAGCCCCGACGGCGCCACCCGGGTCCGCGCCGGACGCGGCGAGGAACTCGTCCTGGGCGAGGTGGACGCCGCACTGCTGCGCGCCTCCCGGGAGACCAACCCGTATCTGCGCGACCGCCGCCCCGGGCTGTACGGCTCGCCGGCCTGACCGGCCCCGCCGCCCCCACTGCCTTCTCTCCCCTGTTCCGTCCCGCAAGGAGTCCGTACCCCATGACGTCCACGGTGCCCACAGCCGTCCAGCACACCGACGCGCAGCCGCCGATCACCATGTTCGGTCCGGACTTCCCGTACGCGTACGACGACTTCCTCGCCCACCCGGCGGGCCTCGGCCAGATACCCGCGGCCGCGCACGGCACCGAGGTCGCCGTCATCGGCGGCGGACTGTCCGGCGTCGTCGCCGCGTACGAACTCATGAAGATGGGCCTCAAGCCCGTCGTCTACGAGGCCGACCAGATCGGCGGCCGGCTGCGCACCGTCGGCTTCGAAGGACCCAGCACCGAGGGCCTGACCGCGGAGATGGGCGCCATGCGCTTCCCGCCGTCCTCGACCGCGCTCCAGCACTACATCGACCTGGTGGGCCTCACCACCCGGCCGTTCCCGAACCCGCTCGCGCCGGAGACCCCCTCCACGGTCGTCGACCTCAAGGGCGAGTCCCACTACGCGGAGACCGTCGAGGACCTCCCGCAGGTCTACCGCGATGTCGCCGCCGCCTGGAACGCCTGCCTCGAAGAGGGCGCCGACTTCTCCGACATGAACCAGGCGATGCGCGAGCGCGACGTACCGCGCATCCGCGAGATCTGGGCGAAGCTCGTCGAGAAGCTCGACAACCAGACCTTCTACGGCTTCCTCTGCGAGTCGGACTCCTTCAAGTCCTTCCGGCACCGCGAGATCTTCGGCCAGGTCGGCTTCGGCACGGGCGGCTGGGACACCGACTTCCCGAACTCGATCCTGGAAATCCTCCGAGTCGTCTACACCGAGGCCGACGACCACCACCGCGGCATCGTCGGCGGCAGCCAGCAGCTCCCGCTGCGGCTGTGGGAGCGCGAGCCGCAGAAGCTCGTGCACTGGCCGCTCGGCACCTCGCTGAAGTCGCTGCACGAGGGCGACCCGAAGCCCGCCGTGACCCGACTGAACCGCACCGCCGGCAACCGGATCACCGTCACGGACTCGTCCGGCGACATTCGTACGTACCCGGCGGCGATCTTCACCGCCCAGTCCTGGCTGCTCCTGTCGAAGATCGCCTGCGACGACTCGCTCTTCCCCATCGACCACTGGACGGCGATGGAGCGCACCCACTACATGGAGTCCTCGAAGCTCTTCGTGCCCGTGGACCGGCCGTTCTGGCTGGACAAGGACGAGGAGACGGGCCGCGACGTCATGTCGATGACGCTCACCGACCGCATGACCCGGGGTACGTACCTCCTCGACGACGGCCCGGACAAGCCCGCCACCATCTGCCTCTCGTACACCTGGTGCGACGACAGCCTCAAGTGGCTGCCGCTGTCCGCGCAGGAGCGGATGGAGGTCATGCTCAAGTCGCTCGGCGAGATCTACCCGAAGGTCGACATCCGGAAGCACATCATCGGCAACCCGGTGACCGTCTCCTGGGAGAACGAGCCGTACTTCATGGGCGCCTTCAAGGCGAACCTGCCCGGCCACTACCGCTACCAGCGCCGCCTGTTCACCCACTTCATGCAGGACCGCCTCCCCGAGGACAAGCGCGGCATCTTCCTCGCGGGTGACGACATCTCGTGGACGGCCGGCTGGGCGGAGGGCGCGATCCAGACCGCGTTGAACGCGGTCTGGGGCGTCATGCACCACTTCGGCGGCAGCACGGACACCACCAACCCGGGTCCGGGCGACGTCTACGGGGACATCGCCCCGGTGGAGCTCCCCGAGGACTGATCCGCTCCGTCGTCCTTGCTCTGCTCACCCCGCTCCGTCAGCGCAGCGGGGTGAGCAGATCATCGCAGCGGAGTGAGCAGACAGCGCCCCACGAGTCCCACCCCCGCGTCCATCTGCTGTGTGAACTCCCCTGCCAGTTCGGGGAGTTCGCGCAGTCCCCAGAGCACCCGGGCCGCCGACCACGCCGCGTCCCTGGCCCGCTCCAGGCTCCACGTCCCCACCAGGTGCGTCAGCGGGTCGGCGATCTCCAGCAGGTCGGGGCCCGGCATCAGCTCCTCCCGGATCCGCTCCTCCAGCGCGACCAGGGTGTCCCCGACCCGGTCGAACTCCGCCTCCACGTCGCCGGGCGTGCACCCCAGCACCTCGCACGTGTCGACCACGGCCAGGGCCAGGTCGTGCCCGATGTGCGCATTGATCCCCGCGAGCGCGAACTGCAGCGGCCGTACGCCCGGATGGCGCCGGTACTGGAACAGCGGGCGCCAGCAGGCGGGAACGCGGCGGCCCGCGGCGGCGGATTCCACGGCCGCCAGATATCGTTCCGCGAACAGCACGTCCAGCGTGGCCGCGGTGTGGGGGTCACGGAAGCGACCGCCTTCGATCTGCCGGCCGATCTCCTCGGTCACCGCCAGATAGACCCGGTTGAAGACCGCGACCCCGTCGGCCGGGTGCCACCCGCAGTGCACCGTACGCATCCGGTGCACGACGCCGTCCACGGCCGACCGCGGAGTGGGCAGCGCGGAGAGCCGTGTACGGTCCCTCTGAACTGCGAAGTGCTCGATCTGTGCCATGGGGGCAGCGTCCCAGTCATAGGCTTTGCACGATGCAGCCGGGCCGGGGCTTCCCCAGAACGAGGGAATGACGAGCCCCCGGTACCGGGGGGAAAGGGGGGAGTGCCACGGTGTCAGGCATACCAGGCCAACGCCGGAAGGCCCGCGTCGAAGGCCGACGCGGCAAGAGCAAGGACAACGGTGCCACGCGCGCTGCGGGCGCCGGGAGCGCCGAGCGTACGGGCGGCTCCGAGGGCACGGACCAGTTGGTCGGTGCCGGTACGGGCTCCAGACGGGCGGCCGGACAGGGCCGCAGACCCGGCAGGGGTGACAAGCGTGTGAACGCTGCCGCCCTCCGCGGTGCCATGGCCGTCCTCGCCTCGGCGGTGGTCGCCGTCGGTACGGTCAGCGGAGTCGTGTCCGCGACGTCGGGCGAGGGGGAGCACACCACGGCGGCTCCCGAAGTGACGAAGGCGCCGGTGATGCCACCGCTCCCCGCGGTGCCCACCCCGTCACCGACCACCGCCCCGCCGTCGCCCACCGCCTCGGCGACGAAGAAGCCGGCGGCCAAGAAGAAGCCGCCGCCGAAGAAGAAGCAGCCGCCCCAGCACCAGAGCGCACCGGTCTCCGGCAGCCTCTATCTGCACCCGGAGTCGCAGGTCCTGGACTGGGTACGGGCCAACCGCGGCGACCCGCGGCAGTCGCTGATCCAATCGAAGATCGCCGCACAGCCGGCCGCCGTCTGGTTCGCCGAATACAACCCGGGCACCATCGCGAGCAAGGTCCGGGCCGTGACGTCCGGAGCCGCGGCGGCGGGCCGGGTACCGGTCGTCGTCCCGTACGCGATTCCGGAGCGGGACTGCGGCGGAGCCTCCCAGGGTGGAGCGCCGGACTTCGACGCGTACGACGAGTGGATACGCAGCTTCGCGTCCGGGCTCGGCAAGGGCGACGCGATCGTCATCCTCGAACCCGACTCGATAGCCCAGACCGACTGCCTCGACGACGGCCAGCGGGCCAACCGCTTCGCCGCGCTCTCCCGGGCGGGCAAGTCCATCCATGCGGCCAACCCGAACGCCCGCGTCTACTTCGACGCGGGGCACTCCGGCTGGCACGCCCCGTCCAAGATGGCGGGCTACCTCCGCCAGGCCGACGCGGCGACCAGCAGCGACGGCATCTTCACCAACGTGTCGAACTTCCACCGCACGGCAGACGAGGTCCCCTACGCCCGCCAGGTCCTCTCGGCCCTCGGCGGCCCGTCGTCCCTCGGCGCGGTCATCGACACCAGCCGCAACGGCAACGGCGCACCGGCGGCGGGCCAATGGTGCGACCCGTCGGGCCGCGCCCTGGGCCGCCCGCCGACTACCCGCACGGGAGAGTCCAGGATCGACGCCTACCTCTGGGTCAAACTCCCGGGCGAATCGGACGGCTGCAAGGGCTCGGCGGGCAGCTTCACACCGGACTACGCGGTGGAGCTGGCAAACGGGTAGGGGGGCGTGCTCCGGCAAGAGGGCCAGCGGGGACAAGGGGCAGGCTTTCAGGGGCGCGGGGAACTGCGCGACCAGCTACGACGCACCCGCACGATGTCCCCGCCCTGCCCCGGGGCCGCCCCGCTGCCCAAGAGGGCCAGGGGGCGGTCCGCCCCGGACTCACCGCTGCTCGCGCTCGTCCTCCTCCGCGTCGTAGGACGACGTCCCCGCGTCCAGCAACGGCTCGCTCTCCTTCATGTGCGCCGGTGCCAAAGCCCGCAGCACGTGATACCCGGTGATCACCACGATCGTCCCCAGCGCGATCCCGCTCAGCTCAAAGCTGTCGGTGAACTTCAGGCTGACCCCGCCGACCCCGATGATGATCCCCGCCGCCGCCGGCACCAGGTTCAGCGGATTGCGCAGATCGACCTTCGCGTTGATCCAGATCTGGGCGCCGAGCAGCCCGATCATGCCGTACAGAATCACCGTGATCCCGCCCAGCACCCCACCCGGAATCGCCGCCACGACCGCCCCGAACTTCGGGCAGAGACCGAACAGCAACGCGAAGAAGGCCGCGGCCCAGTAAGCCGCCGTCGAGTAGACCCGAGTGGCGGCCATGACGCCGATGTTCTCGGAGTACGTCGTGTTCGGCGGCCCGCCCACCGCGGTGGACAGCATCGAGGCCGCGCCGTCCGCCGCGATCGCGGTGCCCAGCTTGTCGTCGAGGTTGTCGCCGGTCATCTCGCCGACGGCCTTCACGTGCCCGGCGTTCTCCGCGATGAGCGCGATCACGACCGGCAGGGCGACCAGGATCGCCGACCACTCGAAGCTCGGCGCGTGGAACGACGGCAGCCCGATCCAGTCCGCCTTGCCGACACCCGACAGGTCCAGCCGCCAGTGGTCGACCGCCGCACCCCCACCGACCGACGAATGGATCTGGCCGAAGACCCGGTCGAAGACCCATGAGATCCCGTACCCGAAGATCAGCCCGAGGAAGATCGCGATGCGCGAGAGGAAACCGCGCAGTGCCACCACGGCCAATCCGGTGAACAGCATCACCAGCAGCGCCGTCCACTGGTCCTGCGGCCAGTACGTCGAGGCGGTGACCGGCGCCAGGTTGAAGCCGATCAGCATGACGACCGCACCGGTCACCACCGGCGGCATCGCCGCGTGGATGATCCGCGCCCCGAACTTCTGCACGGCGAGCCCCGCCAGGAACAGCGCGCCGCCCACCACGAACACCGCGCCGGTGACCGTCGCGCTGTCGCCGCCGGTCGCCCGGATCGCGGCGGCCACACCCACGAAGGACAGCGAACAGCCCAGGTAGGAGGGGACCCTGCCCTTGGTCGCGAGGAGGAAGATGACCGTCGCGACACCCGACATCATGATGGCGAGGTTCGGGTCGAGACCCATCAGCACCGGGGCGACGAAACTCGCGCCGAACATCGCCACCACATGCTGTGCACCCAGCCCCGCCGTCCGCGGCCACGACAGCCGCTCGTCGGGGCGGACGACGGCTCCGGGCGCGGGGGTGCGCCCGTCGCCGTGCAAGGTCCAGCGGACGCCGAGGCCCATGGGTGCTCCTGTTCAGCTCTGTTCTGCTCTGCAAGTGATCCGGCCTGCTCGGCAGGTGATCCGAATCGATCGAATTGATCGAAGCAAATGCTATGGCTGAAAAGGAGTGCCTACTTCCCGGCCGGCGAGGTCTCCTTCGGCGCGGCCTCCCGGCCCGCTCCGCGCAGCACCTGAGCCCCCACCACGAGCCCGAACGCCAGCAGTGTCACCAGCCCGAACGACACCATCAGCGACGTCACGTCCGCGACCGCCCCGATCGCCGAAGGCGCGAGCAGCCCCGAGGTGTAGGTGATCGTGGCGACGCCCGCGATGGCCTGGCTCGGGTTCGGTCCGCTGCGCCCGGCCGCCGCGAAGGCCAGCGGTACGACCACGGCGATTCCCAGACCCATCAGCGCGAACCCGGTCAGCGCCACCGGTACGCCCGGAGCCAGCGCCACCAGCAGCCCGCCGACGGTCGCCAGCACCCCGCCGACGCGTACGGTCAGCACCGGTCCGAACCGGTCCACCACCTTGTCGCCCGCGAGCCGCGCCACCGCCATGGTCAGGGCGAACGCCGTCGTGGACGCCGCCGCGAGACCCGGGTCCGTGTTCAGTACGTCCCGCAGGTAGACCGCCGACCAGTCCAGCCCCGAACCCTCCGCGAAGACGGCGCAGAAGCCGACCGCGCCGATCACCACCGCCGACTTCGGCGGCAGCGTGAAGCGCGGCGGAGCCTGAGCCTCCGGTGCACTCTGCAGATCCAGTACGCCCTGGCAGGCGGCCAGTCCGGCGGCGGTCAGCACCAGTGCGGCGAGCAGGTGGTGCAGTCGCGCGTCGCTGCCCAGGTGGGCAGCGAGCGTGCCGCCGGCCGAACCGATCAGCGCGCCCACGCTCCACATGCCGTGCAGCCCGGACATGATCGACTTTTCGAGCCGGTTCTCGACCTCGACGCCCAGCGCGTTCATCGCCACGTCCGACATGCCCGCGCTCGCGCCGTACAGGGCGAGCGCCGCGCACAGCGTCCAGATGTTCGGCGCCAGCGCGGGCAGGATCAGCGCCAGGGTCCACATGGCGAGGAGGCCGCGCAGGGCGTTGCGGGCGCCGAACCGGTGGCTGATCGCTCCGGCGAGCGGCATGGTCAAGGACGCGCCGATCGCCGGGAAGGCGAGCGCCAGACCGAGCTGGCCCGCACTGATCGAGGTGTGGTCCTGGATCCACGGGATGCGGGTGGCGAAGCTGCCGGTCACCGCCCCGTGGACACAGAAGACGGCTGCGACGGCGTACCTCGCCCGCTTCAACCGCTGCGTACCGAATTCCATGTCTCCCTCTCACGCCTTTGCTTCTGCCGGTCGCCCTTGGTTCCGGCTGCCCGGGCCCCTGGGTCTCCGTATCGCGCCGTAAACTATCAGGAAGCCTGCCTGATAAATAGATCTGGAAGGATCTGGCCCATGCCCGCCTCCCCGAGCACCGCCCGCGCCCTCAACGACCGGCGCGCCCTGCAACTGCTCCAGGAGGAGGGGCCGTTGACCGCAGGACAGCTCAAGACCCTCACCGGCCTCTCCCGTCCCTCCGTAGCCGACCTCGTCGAACGCCTCCAGGGCGAGGGCCTGGTCGCCGTCGTCGGCGAGAGCGGCGCCGAGCGCCGCGGGCCCAATGCGCGGGTGTACGGAATCGTCGCCGAACGCGCGTACCTGGCCGCCCTGGACGTACGGACCGACAGTGTGGCCGCCGGCGTCGCCGACCTCCTTGGCCGCACCCTCGCCGAGGCGACCCTGCCGATGGGGGAGGACGTACCCACCGAGCAGGCGGTGGAAGCGGCCGTCGCCCTGCTGGAGCGCACCGCCCGTGGGGCAGGGGCCACCGCTCTGCACACCGTCGGCATCGGCGCCCCCGGCCTCATCGACCCGGCCACCGGGGAACTGCGCGACTCCTCGGGCCTGCCCGCCTGGCACCGCAGACTCATCGCCGTACTGCAGGAACGGCTGTCCGCCGCCGTCCTCGTGGAGAACGAGACCAACCTCGCGGCCGTCGCCGAACAGCGGTTCGGCGCCGCCCGCGCGCACGAGACCTTCGTCTTCCTGTGGCTGGGCAAGGGCGTGGGGGCCGCCGTGGTACTGGACGGCAAGGTGCGCAGAGGGGCGTCGGGCGGTGCGGGCGAGATCGGGTTCCTGCCGGTTCCCGGGACGGCGGGGTTGCCCTCGGCGACCGGTTGCGACGGGGGTTTCCACTCCCTCGTGGGGGACGCGGCGGTCCGCGCGCTCGCGCGGTCGCACGGTCTGCCCGGAGCCCGGGACGGGGCCGCGGCCATCGCCGGCGCACTGGAGGCGGGCGGGCGGGCGGAACCCTTCCTCGACGCCCTCGCGGAGCGCCTGGCGCTGGGGGCGGCCTCCGTCGTGGCGGTCCTCGACCCGGGCTGCGTGGTGCTCGGCGGCGAGATGGGCCTGGCCGGCGGCAAGGTCCTGGCCGACCGGGTCGAGGCACGGCTCGCCCAGCTCTCCCCGCTGCGCACCGAGGTGCGGGCCGGGGTGCTCGGCGGCGGCGCGGTGCTCGGCGGCGCGCTGCTCATCGCCAGGGAAGCGGCGCAGGACGAACTCTTCGCCCCGGCGCTCTGACAGCTCTTCGCCCCGGCGGGGCGACAGCTCTTCGCCCCGGCGCTATGACAGCCGGGGCGAAGAGGTGGGCGGGGGACGTCAGCGGGTCAGCAGGTACCGAGGTCCTGCCAGGCGCCCCATTCGCCGGTGGTGCCGGGCTCCGCGCCCTGAGTCCACCACTTGGCCTTCCACTGGTGCCCCTTGTGGGACACGGTCGCCCCGCTGCCGTACGCCTTGTCCGCGACGTACGCGGGCGCGGTGCACGCACCCGGGGTCGGCGTCGGCGTCGGCGTCGGATCGGGGCCGGGGCCCGTTCCCGTGCCGGGCTCGACGGTCTCGGTGCCGCGCGCCAGGTCACCGGAGAGCGCGTACGCCGTGCCGCCGATGTTCACCGTCCAGTTCCACGGAGTGGAGACCGGCAGGTAGTAGTTGAACGACAGCTCCACCGAAGCGCCGGGGGCCAGCGCCTGCCACGCGGGAAGCTTCAGTGAGGCCCGGTGGAAGTCGCCCTTCAGACCGCCGACGTTGCTGCCGGTGTGTTCGCTGCTGATCACCTTGGTGCCGAAGCCCGACTGGTCGGACGCGTTGGCCGGGGCCGCCGTCGAGTAGTCGAACTGGAACTCCGTGCCGCCCGGCAGGGACGTCTTCGTGTTGTTGGTGATCTTCAGCTTCGGGGTGATCGGGTAGTTGGAGTCGCCCAGCTTGAAGTCGCCGAACTCCACACCGATGTTCACGGCCTTCTTCGGCAGCGCCTTGTTCGAGACGGACGCGCCGTACGGCTTCGCCGCCTTGAACTTGTCGTACATCAGGGAGGTCAGCGTGGAACCGGTCTCGTACTGGCCCTTGGCCGCGTTCCAGCCGTAGTCACCGGCCAGCTCCCAGATCATCGTGCCGCCGATGCCCCGGTCCACCACGTAGTCGGCCTTGGCGCCGACCGACTGCTCGTCCTCCGTCGACAGGAAGACCTTCGTGTCCGCGTTCCAGAGCCACGGCGCGACCAGCGAGGAGTCGTACTTGCGGACGTACGCGCCGGTCAGCTTGGTGCCCGCGGGGAAGCCGTACTTCGAGACGTAGTCGCCGACGATCCCCTTCTCCAGGTTCTTCGCGTGCCACATCGGGTTGGAGCCCGCCGGGGACTCCTTGCCGTTGTCGTCCTTGTCGTGCCAGAGGTTGTCGATGCCGACGGCGCCGTCACCGCACTTCGTCAGGCCCGATCCGGCCGGGCAGCTGGTGGCCGCCGCCTTGCCCCACAGCCCGTCTGTGCCGCCCTGCACGTTCTTGTGGCCGCGCGTGTAGTACGGCAGGCCCACGTTGATGCGTCCCGAGGGCATCGAGCCGCGGAAGTAGTGGTACGCCCAGTCGGTGTTGAGGTAGCCGATGCCGCCGTACTGCGCGCTGCCGTAGACGTTGGCGCCGGCCAGTTCGCCGTCCTTGCCGTTGTCGAAGAGCGAGGCGTTCGGGCCGACGTGCTCGTTCCAGGCGCCGTGCAGGTCGTAGGACATGATGTTGACGTAGTCCAGGTACTTCTGGACCTGGAAGGTCTCCATGCCGCGCAGCAGGTAGCCGGACGAAGGGGCCGCGACGGTCAGCAGGTAGTGCTTGCCGTCGGCGGCGCCCGCCGTGTCGAGCTTCTCGCGCAGGCTCTTCATCAGCGCCGCGTAGCCCTTGACCAGGCCGCCGCGCCGGGCGTTGGAGATCCCGAAGTCCGCCGGGTGGCCCGCGTCCTTCATCGACGTCGGGTACTCGTAGTCGATGTCGACGCCGTTGAAGCCGTACTTCTTGATGAAGGAGACGGCCGAGTCGGCGAAGGTGTTGATGCCGGCCTGGTTCACCGAGCCGTCGGCGTGGGTGGCCATCGTGTAGAAGCCGCCGGAGCCGACGCGCTTGCCGTCCTCGCCGAAGTAGCCGCCGGTTTCGGCCCAGCCGCCCACGGACACGAGGGTCTTGACGTTCGGGTGCTGCTTCTTGAATTTGTTCAGCAGGTTGAAATGGCCCTTGTAGGGGAGTGCGGGGTCCATCTCGGCGCCCGCGACGCCGGGCCAGGTCATTCCGGTGGCGGCGTTCTTCTCGCCGTCCGCGCCGACGGACAGCTTGTTGGCGCCGTCGATGTGCCCGAACGCGTAGTTGAGGTGGGTGACCTTGTCCCAGGGGATGTCGGACGCCAGGTAGGAGGGCAGGCCGTCCTTGCCGGTGCGCCAGCCGGTGAAGTAGCCGATGACCCGGCGCTGGTGGTCGGCGCCCATCTTCTCGCGGCCCTCGGCGTCGTAGACCGAGCAGTAAGGGACATCGACGCCCGGTGTCTTGTAGAGCCCGTCAGGTCGACAGGACTCGTTGTCCACGGCGGAGGCGGGGGCCGCGGCCGGGGCGGCGTGGGCGGAGAGCGTGCCGGCGAGGAGTGCGGCGAGAGCGGTGGCCGCGGTGCCCGCGGCGAGCAGGGAGGCCCGCGCACCGGGGGTGCGGGATCGGGCGGATCTGGTGGGGGACAGCACGTCAGGTCCTCCTGGGGAGGCTCAGCGTCACACGACGGTACGGGGATGGGTCCGTGTTGCGTGCCCGGGGCGTGCGCACACCCGGCGGGCTGTCTCCTGGGAGTGACGCAGACGTTAAGAGGACTAGACCAGCACGTCAATAGGTCTGGACCATTGGATGTGACTCGCCCCACATGTCCCCCGGGTGCGTCCCACGCCCAGGGAACGTGCCCCGCACCCCCGAGAATGTGACCCGCCTCATATCCGCCTGTGAGTCACCCCACAAGACCGTCGGGGCACGGGGCCGATCAGTCGTGGCACACTGGCCGTGTACCAGCAGCAGCGCACTCCGGGGTCGGTGTAATTCCGAACCGGCGGTTATAGTCCGCGACCCGGTCACCTCCAGTGACCGGTTGACCAGGTGTAATTCCTGGACCGACGGTGAAAGTCCGGATGGGAGGCAGTGCGCGGCGGGCCCTCACAGGTCTTTTTCGGTACGCCGCCGTCGGCGGGCGCCCCCTACCCGGGGAGGCCCCTCTTTCCCGGCCCGGCGTCGCCGTTGACGTACCCGTGATTCGCCCGCTTCATCTGTCGTCATCGACAGGCCCCGGAGTCCGTGCCCGAAGAGGCAGGAGGACCCGGTGGCAATCGCCGCAGCCGATGAGAACGCCATGCGTCGAGCGATCACGCTCGCCGCACGCGCCCTCGGCGCCACCAGCCCCAATCCGGTCGTCGGATGCGTCATCACCGACGCCTCGGGCGCCCCCGCAGGCGAGGGCCACCACCAGCGCGCGGGCGGCCCGCACGCCGAGGTCCACGCCTTGCACGATGCCGGGGACCGGGCCAGGGGCGGCACCGCGTACGTCACCCTGGAGCCCTGCAACCACACCGGTCGCACCGGCCCCTGCGCCCAGGCCCTCATCGACGTCGGCATCACCCGCGTCGTCTACGCCGTCGCCGACCCGAACCCGCAGGCCACCGGCGGCGCCGACACCCTCCGCGCCGCCGGCGTCCAGGTCGAGCACGGCCTCCTCAAAGAGGAGGCGGCGGCCGGGAACGCCGCCTGGCTCACCTCCGTACGACTGCACCGCCCGTACGTCCTGTGGAAGTACGCGGCCACCCTCGACGGCCGCATCGCCGCGGCCGACGGCACCAGCCGCTGGATCTCCTCGGCCGAGTCGCGCGCCGACGTGCACCGGCTGCGCGCCGAGGCCGACGCGGTCGTGGTCGGCTCGGGAACGCTCCACGCGGACGACCCGCACCTCGCCGTCCGGGGCATCGAGGGCGCCGTACAGCCGCTGCGCGTCGTCCTCGACACCCACGCCACGATCACGCCCGGGGCCCGGGTCCTGGACGACGCGGCGCCGACGCTCATCGCTGTCGCCGAGGACGCGCAGACCGACCTCCCCGACGTCCTGCGACTGCCCCGCACCGGCTCGGGGCTCGACGTGGACGCCCTGCTCACCGAGCTGTACGCACGCGGAGTCCGCTCCGTGCTGCTCGAAGGCGGACCCACCCTCGCGGGCGCGTTCGTCGCGGCCGGCGCCGTCGACAAGGTCGTCGGCTACCTCGCTCCCGTACTGCTCGGCGCGGGCGCCGCCGCCCTCGCCGACGCAGGAATCACCACGATCGCGGACGCGTTGCGCCTCGATGTGACCGAGACGGTCCGCATCGGCCCCGACCTCCGCATCAGTGCTGTCCCCACTGCCGCTGTTCCCACCGCTGCTGTCCCCACCGCCTCTGTCCCCACCGCTGCCGTCCCCACTGCTTCCAAGGAGCGCTGAGCGTGTTCACCGGAATCGTCGAAGAACTGGGTGAGATCACCGCCGTCGAGAACCTCGGCGACTCCTCACGCTTCCGCCTGCGCGGCCCCCTCGTCACCGAGGGCGCCAAGCACGGCGACTCGATCGCCGTCAACGGCGTCTGCCTCACCGTCGTGGACACCGCCGACGGCGAATTCACCGCCGACGTGATGGCCGAGACCCTCATCCGCTCCAGCCTCGGCGCCCTTGCCGTGGGCTCCCGCGTCAACCTGGAGCGCCCGATGGCGCTCGGCGGGCGCCTCGGCGGCCACCTCGTCCAGGGCCACGTCGACGGCACCGGCACCATCGTCGGCCGCGAGCCCTCCGAGCACTGGGAGATCGTCAAGGTCGCCCTGCCGGACGGCCTCTCGCGGTACGTCGTCGAGAAGGGCTCCATCACCGTCGACGGAGTCAGCCTCACCGTGGTCGACGCGGGCGACGACTACTTCACCATCAGCCTCATCCCCACCACGCTCGCGCTGACCACCCTCGGCATCAAGCAGGCCGGGGACCCGGTCAACCTCGAAGTGGACGTCCTGGCCAAGTACGTCGAGCGGCTGCTCGGCGCGCAGCGGAACGACAAGGAGACCGTGAAGTGAGCTCCCTCGACTGGCTCAACTCCGAAGCCTTCACGGCCTTCGGCCAGCACATCCTGTGGTCCGACATGGTCGGCAACAGCATCGGCCTGCTGGCGCTCGCGCTGGGCTGGCGGCGCTCCATATGGTCCTGGCCCGCCCAGCTCCTCTCCGGTGTCATCCTCGTCGCCGCGTACGCGTCCGTGCACCTCAGCGGCGGTGTCGGCAAGCAGCTCCTGGTCATCGGCGTCGCCGTGTGGGGCTGGCGGCAGTGGCAGCGCGGCAAGCAGCAGGCGCAGGACGGGACGATCGCCGTCCGCTTCGCCACCTGGCGCGAGCGCGGGCTGCTGCTCGGCGGCGCGGCCGTCGGCACCCTGGCCGTCGGCGGCCTCTTCAGCCTCTACCCGTCGCTCTCCTGGAGCCCGTGGGCCGACGCGTACATCTTCGTCGGCACCCTCGCCGCGATGGTGGCGCAGGCCCGCGGTCTGGTCGAGTTCTGGTTCGCCTGGCTGCTGGTCGACCTCGTCGGCGTCCCGCTCGCCTTCTCCAGCGGACTCGCCTTCTCCGGTTTCGTCTACGTCATCTACCTCGCCCTCGTCCTGTGGGGGATGCGGGACTGGTGGCTGCGCTCCCGCGCCGCTGCCGCCCCGCCCGTCCTCGAAGGAGCCACGGCATGACCGCCACCCTGATCCCCACCCCGTACGACAGCCGGGAGGCACCGGTGACCCACGACCGCCAGGACGACCCGGCCCTGGTACTCGACCCCGTCGAGCAGGCGATCCGCGACATCGCGGCCGGCCGCCCGATCGTCGTCGTCGACGACGAGGACCGGGAGAACGAGGGCGACCTGATCGTCGCCGCCGAGCTGATCACCCCCGAGATCGTCGCGTTCATGATGAGCGAGTGCCGCGGCCTGATCTGCGCCCCCATGGAGGGCCCGGAACTGGAACGTCTGGCCCTGCCGCAGATGGTCGAGCACAACACCGAGTCCATGCGGACGGCGTTCACCGTCTCCGTCGACGCGTCCGGCGCGCACGGCGTCACCACCGGAATCTCCGCCTCCGACCGCGCCGCCACGCTGCGGCTGCTGGCCTCCGGCGACAGCACCCCGGTCGACTTCGTACGTCCGGGCCACATCTTCCCGCTGCGCGCCCGCCCCGGCGGCGTCCTGGTCCGCGACGGCCACACCGAGGCCGCCGTCGACCTGGCCCGCCTCGCGGGGCTGCGCCCGGCCGGTGCCATCGTGGAGATCGCCGACGAGAACGGCGTGATGCTGCGGCTGCCCGAGCTGGTCCCCTTCGCCCGCAAGCACGGCCTGACGATCATCTCCATCGAGGACCTGATCGCGTACCGCCGAGCCACCGAGGCCCCCGAGGCCCCCGAGGCGGTGGAGGACCCCGAAACAGCCGTCCGGCGCGAGGCGGAGGTCCACCTCCCCACCTCCCTCGGCGACTTCACCGCGTACGGCTACCGCGCGACCGACGGGGTCGAGCACGTCGCCCTCGTCCACGGCGAGATCGGCGACGGCGAGGACGTCCTGGTCCGGCTGCACTCCGAGTGCCTCACGGGCGACATCTTCCACTCGCTGCGCTGCGACTGCGGCCCCCAGCTCGACGCCTCCATGCGCCGCGTCACCGAGGCCGGCCGCGGCGTCGTGGTCTACCTGCGCGGCCACGAGGGCCGCGGCATCGGCCTGCTGTCCAAGCTGCGCGCGTACGAACTCCAGGAGCGGGGCGTCGACACCCTCGACGCCAACCTCGAACTGGGCCTGCCCGCCGACGCCCGCGACTACGCGGCCGGCGCACAGATGCTCGCCGACCTTGGCGTGCACAGCGTGCGTTTGATGACGAACAATCCGGACAAAATCACCGCGCTGGTACGGCACGGACTCACCGTCAGCGGACGCGAGGTCATGCCCGTACAGGCGAGTGAGCACAATCTGCGGTACCTGCGCACCAAGCGGGACCGGATGGGCCACGACCTGCCCTGGCTGGACGGCGCCGCCGCCCCCACCTGCGGCAACCAGTAACCACACCAGAGAATCAAAGAGGAGAGAACAAGCGTGAGCGGCAAGGGCGCACCCGAACTGAGCGTGAAGAACTGCAGCGACCTTCGGGTGGCGGTGATCGCGGCCCAGTGGCACGAAAAGATCATGGACGGACTCGTCGACGGTGCCCTGCGCGCCCTGCACGAGCTGGGCATCGACGAGCCCACCCTGCTCAGGGTCCCCGGCAGCTTCGAGCTCCCCGTCGTCGCCAAGGTCCTCGCGGGCCGCGGCTACGACGCGATCGTCGCCCTCGGAGTCGTCATCCGTGGCGGCACCCCCCACTTCGAGTACGTGTGCCAGGGCGTCACGCTCGGCCTCACCCAGGTCTCCGTCGACACCGGCGTCCCCATCGGCTTCGGCGTGCTGACCTGCGACACGGAGGAGCAGGCCCTCGACCGCGCCGGGCTCGTCGGCTCCGTCGAGGACAAGGGGCACGAGGCCGTCACCGCCGCCGTCGCCACCGCGACCACGCTGCGCACGGTCGCCGAACCCTGGCGCTGAGTGCCCTGCGAGCACCCCGTACTCTAAGGACCATCATGGCCAACAAGACTTTTGAAGAGCTCTTCACCGAGCTCCAGCAGAAGGCCGCCGACGGCGACCCCACCACCTCCCGCACCGCCGAGCTGGTGGACAAGGGCGTCCATGCCATCGGCAAGAAGGTCGTCGAGGAGGCCGCCGAAGTCTGGATGGCCGCCGAGTACGAGGGCAAGGAAGCCGCCGCCGAGGAGATCTCGCAGCTGCTGTACCACGTCCAGGTGATGATGGTCGCCCGCGGGATCTCGCTCGACGACGTCTACGCCCACCTCTGAGCACGCCCCTCGTTCCCCCCGCTTTTCCCTTCGCAACAAAGGAAGCTGACCTCATGCTGCGCATCGCCATCCCGAACAAGGGCTCCCTCTCCGGACCTGCGTCGGCGATGCTCCATGAGGCCGGCTACCAGCAGCGCAAGGAGTCCAAGGAGCTGGTCCTGGTGGACCCGGCGAACGAGGTGGAGTTCTTCTACCTCCGCCCCAAGGACATCGCGATCTACGTCTCGGCCGGCCGCCTCGACATCGGCATCACCGGCGAGGACCTCCTGATCGACTCCGGGGCCGGCGCCGAGCCGATCCTCCCGCTCGGCTTCGCCCGCTCCACCTTCCGCTTCGCCGCCAAGCCGGGCACCGCCACTTCCCTGGACGACCTGGCGGGCAAGACGATCGCCACCTCGTACGAGGGCATCGTCGCGAAGTTCCTCGCCGAGCGCGGCATCGAGGCGGCCGTGGTCCACCTGGACGGCGCCGTCGAGACCGCCATCGAGCTGGGCGTCGCCCAGGTCATCGCGGACGTCGTGGAGACCGGCACCTCGCTGCGCAACGCCGGCCTGGAGGTCTTCGGCGAGCCGATCATGACCTCCGAGGCCGTCGTCATCCGCCGCACCGGCGCCGACGCGGAGGACCCCAAGGTCCAGCAGTTCCTGCGCCGCCTCCAGGGCGTCCTGGTGGCCCGCTCGTACGTGATGATGGACTACGACTGCCGGGTCGAGCACCTGGAGAAGGCAGTCGCCCTCACGCCCGGCCTGGAGTCCCCGACGATCTCCCCCCTCCACCACGAGGGCTGGGTCGCGGTCCGCTCCATGGTCGCCGCCAAGGAGGCCCAGCGGATCATGGACGACCTGTACGAACTGGGCGCGCGCGCCATCCTCACGACGGCCATCCACGCCTGCCGTCTCTGACTCCTCATCTCCTCCTGTACGTACGAAGGATGCCGCCCGCCGTGTCGCAGCCCCAGCTCCCCGCCCTCCCGGTCACCTTCCGGCCGAACCGCACCCGGGCGGTCCTGCTGACCGTGGGGGTGGCGCTGTTCGCCGTCGTCTCGGCGATCGGTCTGATACTGGAGATGCTCAGCCCGGGGGAGCGGGTGAGCTTCATCTTCACCGGCGCGCTCCTGTTCGCCGTCCTGCTGCTGCTCAGCCGCCCCAAGGTCGTCGCAGAGGAATCCGGCGTCACCGTCGTGAACCTCACGACGAAGCGGCGCCTGGAATGGGCCGAGATCCTGAAGGTCAACCTGCGCCCCGGCGACGCCTGGGTGTTCCTCGACCTCAGCGACGGCACCAGCCTGCCCGCCCTCGGTATCCAGCCCGGCATCGCCAAGGAGCACGCCATCCGCGACGCCCGCACCCTGCGGGCCCTCGTCGAGGCGCGGGCGCTGCACAGCGACTGACCGGATCGGCAGCGGCCCAGGCGTGTACGGATACTCACCGGCTGGGCCCCTGCCGCCGCACGGGCAGTCCTGTTTACTCTGTGGGGTGGGGCGCCAAGTGCGTCCCGCCCCGCGCAGTACGGCCCTCGTGGCCCGCGGGGTCGCACCTTCGACCCAAGGAGTGACTCCCTCCAGCAATGGACGGATCGTCCGGTAGTACCTGCGCCGCCCCCTCTCCTCTTGAGGCGTCGGCATGACCATCCCGCTTCTGCTGCTCGCCGCAGCGTTCCTCCTGATCCTCGCCAACGGCTTCTTCGTGGCGGCCGAATTCGGCCTCGTCACGGTGGAGCGGCCCGAAGCCGAACGCGCCGCCGCAGCGGGCGACAAACGAGCCCGTACGGTCGTGCGGTCCCTGCGAGAACTGTCCTTCCAGCTCTCCGGCACCCAACTCGGCATCACCCTCACCTCCCTCGTCGTCGGCATGCTGGCCGAGCCCGCGCTCGCCGCTCTGCTCGACGGGCCGCTGACCGCCACCGGGATACCGGCGGGCGCCGTCTCCGGCATCAGCGTCGTCATCGGCATGCTGACGGCCTCCGCCGTGCAGATGGTGATCGGCGAACTCGTGCCCAAGAACTGGGCGGTCTCCAAGCCGCTCCAGGTGGCCCGCTTCGTGGCCGGCCCGCAGTACCGCTTCTCGACCGTGTTCCGGCCGGTGATCTCCCTCCTCAACACCGTCGCCAACCGTCTCGTACGGGCCCTGGGCGTCGAACCGACGGACGAGCTGGCTTCGGCCCGCACACCCGGTGAACTCGTCTCCCTGGCCCGGCACTCGGCGCGGGCCGGGACGCTGGAGCAGGACACCGCCGACCTGTTCGTGCGGACCCTGTCCCTCGGACACCTCACCGCGCAGCACGTGATGACGCCGCGCGTGAAGGTCAGCTCCCTCCAGTCGTCCGCGACCGCCGCCGACGTCCTCAACCTCACCCGGGCCACCGGACTCTCGCGCTTCCCCGTCTACCGGGAGCGCATCGACGAGATCGTCGGCATGGTGCACCTCAAGGACGCGCTCGCCGTCGCCGCGCACGAGCGCATGCGCGTGTCCGTCGGCCGGATCGCCGTACCGCCACTGCTCGTACCGGAGACGCTGCCCGTGCAGCAGCTCCTGGAGCGGCTGCGCAGCGAGCAGCCGATAGCGGTCGTCGTCGACGAGTACGGCGGCACCGCCGGAGTCGTCACCCTGGAGGACATCGTCGAGGAACTCGTCGGCGAGGTCCGCGACGAGCATGATGCCGAGGGCGCCGACCGGCCCGAACTGGCCGCTCTCGCCCCCGCCGACGACGGCAGCCCGTCCTGGGAGGCCGACGGCAGCTGCCGGGTGCTCACCCTGCGCCGGATAGGACTCGACGTCCCCGACGGCCCGTACGAGACGGTGGCGGGCCTGGTGGCCGACCTGCTCGGCCGCATCCCGGCCCCCGGCGACCGGGCCGAACTGCCCGGCTGGAAGCTCTCCGTACGGCAGGTGGACCGCTACCGGGCCGAGCGCGTGCGCCTGGTCCGCACGGCGGCGGCCCCCGCGGCCTGTGCGACCCCGGTGGCCCCCCGGCCCAAGCAGCTCACGGAGGCCGCACGATGAGCGCCCTCCCACTCCTCCTCGCACTGCTCCTGGTCCTGGCCAACGGCTTCTTCGTCGGCGCCGAGTTCGCGCTCGTCTCCGTGCGCCGCAGCCAGATCGAACCTCTCGCGGCGAGCGGCTCCGCCCGCGCCAAGCAGGTGATGTACGGGCTGGAACACCTGCCGCAGATGATGGCGGCGGCCCAATTCGGCATCACCGTCTGCTCGTTGACGCTCGGCGCGGTCGCCGAACCCACCGTCGCGCACCTCCTGGAGCCGCTCTTCCACGCGGCCCACGTGCCCGCAGGGCTGATCCACCCCCTCGGGTACGCGATCGCCCTCGCGGTCGTCGTCTCCCTCCACCTCGTCATCGGCGAGATGGTGCCGAAGAACCTGGCGATGGCGGCCCCCGAGAAGACCGCGCTGTGGTTCAGCCCCGGCCTGGTCGGCTTCGCCCGGCTGTGCAGGCCGGTCACGGCGGCGCTCGGCTGGTGCGCCCGCATGGTCCTGAAGCTGTTCCGGGTGGAACCCAGGGAAGAAGTCGAGTCCGTCTTCACCAGCGAACAGCTCAACCGGCTGGTCGAGGACTCCGGACAGGCGGGCCTGCTGGAACCCGGCGAGCAGGAGCGCCTCGAAGACGCCCTGGAGCTGGGCAGCCGCCCGCTCACGGACGTACTGCTGCGCAGGGCGACCCTGGTGACGGTCGACCCGTCGGTGACCCCGCGCCGGATCGAGGAGCTGACGGTCCGCACGGGCTACTCCCGCTTCCCGGTCTGCGCGACCGGGCCCGCGGGCGCCTTCATGGGCTACATCCACGTCAAGGACGTCCTGGACCTGGACGAGGTGGACCGGGCCGTTCCGCAGCAGGTGTGGCGCCCGATGACCACGCTGCGGGCCGAACTCCCGCTGGACGACGCGCTGTCGGTCATGCGCCGCGCGGCCACCCACCTCGCGCAGGTGGCGGATGCGTCGGGGCGGGTGCTGGGGCTCGTCGCCCTGGAGGACGTACTGGAAATGCTGGTGGGCGAGGTGCGGGACCCGGCACACCGGGTCGCTGCGCCCACCCCGGCGACAGCTCGTCTCGCTCAGCCGAGGGCGGAGGCACAGGCGGGGGTGCTGGCGGGGTAGCGGGTGGGGGCTGGTCCTCGGGGCGCGGGGGACGGGGGAAGGGCGGTCAGGGGGAGCTATACCCCCGGTACCTCCCCCTGCCCCCTCCCCACCGGCCCCCGCCCCGACAGCACCTCCCCGTACGCCTGCATCAGGTCCGGCAGCCGCAACGTCGACAAATCGTCCCGCGTCGGCGTGGACGCGTACCCCGACAGCCGCAGGTCCCGGTAGGCGCAGCTCTTCTCGTACAGCGTCCGCAGGAACCGCCCGTTGCCCAGCTCGTCGATCCACCCCTGCTCGATGACGTGCCCGCTGATGCTCCGCAGTTCCTCCAGGGACTCCTCGTCCCATGCGTCCCCGTTGTCCCCGGCCAGCACCTCCCCGATGCTGGTCAGCTCCAGCGGCCGGTAGCTCGGGAAGTCGACCCGGGTCGTGAACCTCGACGACAGTCCGGGATTGGCGGCCAGCAGCCGGTCCATCCCCTCCGGGTACCCGGCGAGGATCACCACCAGGTGGTCCCGGTTGTCCTCGGCCCGCTTCAACAGCACCTGAAGCGCCTCGTCGCCGTACGCGTCGCCCTTGCTGTAGCCGGAGTTGGCCAGGCTGTACGCCTCGTCGACGAAGAGCACCCCGCCCATCGCCGAGTCGATCAGCTCGTTCGCCTTCACGGCCGTCTGGCCCAGGAACTCGCCCACCAGATCGGCCCGTTGGGCCTCCACCAGGTGGTCTCCGCCGAGTAGCCCCAGCGCGTAGAAGACCCGGCCCAGAATCCTGGCGACCGTCGTCTTGCCCGTCCCCGAGGGGCCGGAGAAGACAAAGTGACGTTTCGGCGGCTGGACCGGAAGTCCCTGCCCGGCCCGCAGCCTGGCCATGTTCAACTGGGCGGACAGCGCCCGTACTTGGCGCTTCACCGGCTCCATGCCGACCATCCGGTCCAGCTCGCCGAGCGCCTGCTCCAGGAGCGCCGGATCGGACGGTCCGGCCGGGAAAGGCGGCAGCCCGGCCGGCAGCGGCGGCCCCGCCTTCTCCCGTACGCCCGTGGGCGGGCCGGGCGGTACCACGCCGCCGAACGGCAGCTGGCCCTCGCCGCCCACCCGCAGCTCCCCGCCGCCCTCCAGTGGGTCGAACTCGCCCTGGGACTCCACCGCTTCCTGGCTGGTCATCGACACCGTCGCCAGCCCGGCCGCCGACTCGTCGTACCCGTCCAGGCCGTCGCCCTCGGAGATCGCCGCGAGCCGGGCCGCGGTGTCCATGAAGGCCGGGTCGACCCGGTGCACGGCCCGGTAGAGGGGGAGTGCGGCGGCGGAGCGCCCGGTGCCCTCGTGGGCGCGGGCCAGCCAGTAGCGCAGTTCCTTGCGCTGCGGCTGTTCGCTGCGGCAGCGCATCAAAGAGGCGGAGAGCAGCGGCTCCGCCTGCCCGAACATCTCCAGCCTGACCCGCGCCATCCCGCCGAACAGGCCCGCCTCGATGCCGAGCAGCGGATCGTCGACGAGGGAGTCCGTGTGCCGGACCAACTGGTCCCAGTCCTTGACCAGATACGCCCGGCACGCGTGCAGGAACCGCACCTGCTGGTCCGTGTCCACGGGCGGCAGACCCGCCAGCGCCCGGTCCAGCTCCGGCACATGGCGTCCGTCCAGCCAGTGCGAGGCGTGCGCAAGGAGCAGGTCCCGCGGGCTCTCCAGTACCGGCTGCACCCACCAGCCCAGCCAGTACCAGGAGTTGAGCCTCCTGCGGTGCCTGGCGCGCTGCTCGCCGAACCGCTCCCGGTGGCGGTACATGCGTAAGAGCGCCGTCGTCGTGTCGATGCGCAGGGCGTGGAGGCCGAGCCAGCCGTCCGCCATCCCCGGATCGAGTCGTACCGCCGTCCGGAATTCCTCCTCCGCCTGCGGATACGCCCCCATGGTGTAGGCGTCCACGCCGCGCAGCCAGGCGAGGTCGGCCGGGGCGTGCGTGCCCTGCGTGCCGAAGTCCATCACGTCCCCCACAGACCGTGCCCCCCGTGATGTGCCGTCGGGCGTGCACCAGTGGCCGTATGCCGTTGGCACTTGCCCGAACCGCTGTGTCCCGGACGGGAATTGACCGCACCGAAGGGCATCGTACCTGGGCAGGGGGCACGGAAATAAGGGTGCCGCGAGGCCTGCGCGAATGGTGACCCTGGGTGAGCGAATGGGGTCTCTGTGCGCCCCGGAATGACCGGTGAGGGCAGAACGAAGCCCCCGATCACGGGGGAACAACCGGGGGCTTCGTGTCTGCGGGCGGCTCCGGAAAGCCGCACATTGAGAACGTAAGACCTGTACGCCCCCCGGGTCAAGCGGAGTTGGGGCACTCGCGGGGGCGGTTTTCCGGCCGTTCCACAGGGTCGGGGCAGGTGGTCACGCTCGGTGATGGATCTGTTCGCTCACGCGGTCGCGGGGGTTCTCTGGTGCCACTCGTAGCCCTCGCGCAACTGCCGTACCAGAGTGTCGGCGAACGGACGGGACGGGTCCGCCGAGAAATGCTCCGTCTCGGCCTTCGTCCAGCCGTCCCAGAATGCGGACTGCTCGGCTCCGTCCCGCTCCCGGCCGCGTCGCCAGGACCGCTCGGCGTCCAGATCCATCCAGAGGAGGTGGGCCAGGAGCGGCCGCAGTGCGCGGCGGCCGGCCCCCACGCCCTCCATGAGGACGACGGGAGCGGGCGGCAGCTCGCGCACCGCGGGTCCGAAGCGGCGGAGCGTCCAGTCGTACGGCGCGTACCGCGCGCGCTCGCCCCGTGACAGCGGCCCGGTCACCCGGGTGCGCAGCCGGTCCGTCCAGCCGAACAGCTCCGCGTGGCTCGCCAGATCGTCCAGGTGCAGTACGGGCGCCCCGCCCAGCGCGTCCGCCAGGTGCCCGGAGAAGGTGCTCTTGCCGGAGCCCGCGTGGCCGTCCACGGCGATCAGCCGCACCTGGCCGCAGGAGGGCGGCAGGGCGCGGAGCCGTGCGGCGAGAGGGGCGAGAGACGTCGGTGGGGCGGTGCTGTTCATTCGGACCAGCCTAAGAGGGGTGCGGTCCGCGCGCCGCCGCAGGTCGCGGGGGCGGTCGGTCGCAGTATGGGGCGGGTCCGGGCTCCGGCGGGTGCCGGGCGCTCCGGCGGGGTAGCCATTGCGCCTGCCGGGAGCGCGCCCGCCCGCGTCCGATCTGCTCGGTGTCCGACTGCTCGTCCGTATCCGTATCCGCATCCGACTGCGACTCTTCGATGGGGGCCTCGACCGTGACCAGACCCGATACGCCCAGATCTGATACGCCCAGACCTGATACGACCAGCCCCGAGCTGCCGTCCGCCGCGCGCAGGACCGTACTGGCCGCCGCGCTCGCCGCCGCTGCCGTGCCCGTGCTTCCGGCCGCCGCGGCCGCGTCCGCACCGGCTTCGGAGGAGCCCTGTCTCGTCGACAACCACTTCTGGACGACGTACACCGACTGGCGCTCCGGCACGGGGCCCGGCACCCGTGTCGTCCGCGGCCGCCGCCCCGGCCTGGCCATCGGCGCCCCCGACGGCCTGACGACCTACCGCGACCCGCACACCGGGCGCACCGGCACCTACGAGTACGCCCGGTGGACCTCGCCGCTGCACCGCAGCCGGGTGCCCGCCACCGAGATCGTCGCCTCCTGGAACGCCGACACCCCGCCCGGCACCTGGATCGCCGTCGAGCTGTGCGCCGTGTACACCGACGGATCGCGCACCCCCTGGTACGTGATGGGCCGCTGGGCGGCCGGTGACGCCGACATCCGGCGCACCTCCGTCGACGGCCAGCGCGACGGCCGCAGCAATGTCTCCACCGACACCGTCGGGGTCGACGACCCGGCCGCCGGCACCCGGCTCACCGGCTACCAGCTGCGGCTCGTCCTGCACCGGCTGCCGGGCAGCACCGCGACGCCCACCGTGTGGCGGCTCGGGGCGATGGCCTCCGACGTACCGGACCGGTTCACCGTCCCGGCGTCCGAGCCCTGCCGCGCCCGCGAGCTGCGGGTGCCGCGCCACTCGCAGGAGATCCACGTGGGGCAGTACCCGGAGTACGACAACGGCGGAGAGGCGTGGTGCAGCCCCACCTCCGCCACGATGATCCTGGAGTACTGGCGGCGCGGGCCCACGGCCGATGACCTGGCCTGGGTGAACCCCGCGTACGCCGACCCCCAGGTGTGCCACGCGGCCCGCCAGACGTACGACTACCAGTACGACGGCTGCGGCAACTGGCCCTTCAACGCCGCGTACGCGGCGACGTACCGGGACATGAACGCGGTCGTCACCCGGCTGGGATCGCTGGACGACCTGGCGCTCCTCCTCCGTGCGGGCATCCCCGCCATCACGTCGCAGTCGTTCCTCAAAGGGGAGCTGACGGGCGCGGGCTACGGCACCTCCGGCCATCTGATGACCGTCATCGGGTTCACCGGCGCGGGCGACGTGATCGCGAACGATCCGGCGTCCCCCACCAACGAAGCCGTCCGTCGCGTTTACAGGAGGCGTGAGTTCGAGAACATCTGGCTCCGTACCAAGCGCTACGACGCCGCCGGAAAGGTGAAGAGCGGCACGGGCGGGGTGTGCTACCTCTTCTGGCCCCTCGACACCACGTCCGAACAGCGGCACGCACTAAGGAAGTTGGACCTTATCTGAGGGCTCCGGCCATGACAGGACCGAGGTCCGCCGACTCGTAGGGCGGGACCGGCACGAGGCCCCCGCAGCGGTGCGAGTCTCCGCTCGGGGGTCTTGCCATGCCCCGTGTGTTTACGTAAACATAAGAATGATGGCAAGGGTTTCCCGCTGATGCGCCGTCATCCACGTCGCATCTCCTTGAGTACCAGGAGCAACCTCGCATGCCCCTTCTTCAGATCGACGACGGCGGATTCGGACTCGACGGCGAACCCTTCCGGATCCTGTCCGGCGGGCTGCACTACTTCCGCGTGCACCCCGAGCAGTGGGCCGACCGGCTCCGCAAGGCCCGCCTGATGGGCCTCAACACCGTGGAGACGTACGTCCCCTGGAACCTCCACCAGCCCCGCCCCGACCACTTCTCGATGGACGGCGCACTCGATCTGCCCGCCTTCCTCGACCTGGCCGCCGCGGAGGGCCTGCACGTCCTGCTCCGTCCCGGCCCCTACATCTGTGCCGAATGGGAGGGCGGCGGACTCCCCTCCTGGCTGCTGAACGAACCGGACATCGAGCTCCGTTCCCGCGACCCCCGCTTCCTTGCCGCGGTCGACGACTACTTCGGCCGGCTCCTCGCCCCGCTGGTGCCGCGACTGGCCACGCACGGCGGCCCGGTGATCGCCGTACAGGTGGAGAACGAGTACGGGGCCTACGGAGACGACACCGCCTACCTGGAGCACCTCGCGGACTCGCTGCGCAGGTGCGGGGTGGATGTCCCGCTCTTCACCTGCGACCAGCCGGCCGACCTGGAGCGGGGCGCTCTGCCGGGACACCTCGCGACCGCCAACTTCGGCAGCCGCTCCGCCCACCACCTCGCCGCCCTGCGCGCGCACCAGCCCTCGGGACCGCTGCTGTCCACGGAGTTCTGGATCGGCTGGTTCGACCGCTGGGGAGGCCACCATGTGGTCCGGGACCCGCAACAGGCCGCCCAGGAACTGGACGAAGTGCTGGCCACCGGGGCCTCGGTGAACTTCTACATGTTCCACGGCGGGACCAACTTCGGCTTCACCAGCGGCGCCAACGACAAACACACCTACCGGCCCACCGTCACCTCCTACGACTACGACGCACCCCTGGACGAGGCGGGCGACCCGACGGAGAAGTACACCGCCTTCCGCGAGGTCATCGGCAAGTACGTGCCGCTCCCCGCCGAGCCGGTCCCGGCCCCCGCGGACAAGCTGGCCCTGGAACCGGTGGCGTTGGAGCAGAGCGCAGGACTGCTGGACAGCGCGGCCGTGCTCGGCGAGCCGGTCCGCTCCCGGGAACCGCTGACCATGGAGCAGCTCGGCCAGGACTTCGGATTCGTCCTGTACGAGAAAGCCCTGCCGGTCGCGGGACCCGCGCTCCTCGAACTGGAGCAGGTGCGCGACCGGGCCCAGGTCTTCCTCGACGGCCGGCCCGCCGGGGTCCTGGAGCGCGAGAACCACGAGCACGCCCTGGCCTTCGAGGTGCCCCGCGCGGGCGCCGTGCTCACCCTGCTCGTGGAGAACCAGGGACGGGTCAACTACGGGCCCGGGATCCACGACCGCAAGGGACTGCTGGGCAAGGTCCTGCTGGACGGCGCACCCCTCGTCGGCTGGACCAGCCGCCCGCTGCCGATGACATGCCTGGAGAAGCTCGCCTTCACCGCCACGGCGAAGCCCCCGACGGGTCCGGCCTTCCACCGCGGCACCTTCGAACTGACCGGCACGGCGGACACCTTCCTCCACCTCGACGGCTGGACCAAGGGCAACGCCTGGATCAACGGCTTCGCCCTCGGCCGGTACTGGTCCCGGGGGCCGCAGCGCTCCCTGTACGTACCGGCCCCCGTCCTGCGCGAAGGCAGCAACGAGCTCGTCGTGCTCGAACTCCACGCCGCGCACCGCGCCCGCACCGTCGCCTTCCGTGCGACGCCGGACCTCGGCCCCACCGAGGAGTAACGGTCCTCCCCGGCGGGGCCGCCGGGGAGGCTAGGAGGTGCTCCGGAAGGTCCACGACTGGTTGGCGCCCGTCGTGGGCCGGTAGACCCCGACGGGGGAGCCGTCGCTCGTCGCTTCGCCCGTCACGTCCAGGAGCTTGCCGGTGGCGCGGTTGACCAGCGTGGTGCGTCCGTCGCCGCCGGTCGAGCGGATCCACTGCTGCTGGGGCGAGTTCCCCGGCTCGGCGAAGGTGAGCGCGTCACCGGAGACCGACAGTGCCCGGCCGGACTTCGCCTGGGTGATCCGGTAGGCGGCGGTGCTGCCCCAGTCGGCCGGGGCGAGCTTGGTGAACGTCCACTGCTGGGCGGGATCGGCAGGGTCCCAGGTGCGCTGCACGGGCGTCTGCGCACCGTTCGAGGAGGCTGCCGCCAGCGCCAGCCCGCTGTGGTCGCTGACCAGTTGACGAGGTGCGCCGGTGGGGGCGGTGGCGGCAGCCGGGTTCACTCCGGCGGTTTCCGGCAGGACGAAGGTGGTGACCGAACCCGCCCCCACCGTCACCTTCAGGGACTTGCCCGAGGTGGCCACATCGCTCTCGCGCTGCAGATTCCTGGTGGCGTCGGTCGTGTACCGCTCGACGGGACCGCTGCCGACACTGCCGAATCCGCCCAGGTCCAGGATGAGTTCCTGCTCCTCGCCGGTGGGATTGGTGTGGACGACGACCGTGCCCCGCCCTTGCGGACGCAGCGCGGCCAGGGTGTGCGGGTCGTCGGTGTTGATGACGCGGGCGCCGGGGCGGACGAAGCGGCTGTAGTTGGCCATCGCCCAGTACTTCTTGTTCTTGCGCAGGGGCTCGGTCGCCGCGTCCGCCGGGGTGAAGTCGGTCTGGATGAGGCCCCAGTTGGAGTTCTCGTGCGCCGGCGTCATGTTCTCGTAGTCCTCGACCGCCTGCCACAGCACCCAGGCGGCGGGCTCCAGTTCCCGGATGTCGTCGTTGATACGACGGGTCAGGTCGAAAGCCGGGCCCATGTCGGTGAAGCTCTGCGGCACGCTGCCGCCGACGTCGACCTCGGACATCCACAGCGGGACTCTCTCGCCCTTGGCGATGTCACGGACACCGGTGCGGCCGTTCGTCCCGTACGTATGGGTGTTGAGCCGCCCGACCAACCCGCGTACGACAGGGGAGTACGTCTCCCAATTGGTCCTGAAGAGCTGCGGGTTGGTCTCGTCCATCGCGGCTATGGGGAGGTTCATGCGCTTCGCGTCGAGGGCGGAGCGGAGCGTGGAGACCATCCGGGCCTGCGCGGCCGGGTCCCAGTGCGAGCCCTCCTGGCGGCCGCCGGCACGCCAGTAGTCGGTGTTCGGCTCGTTCACGGGGGAGAGGGAGTCGAAGGTGACACCCGTGGACTTCTGCACGCGCTGGACGGCGCCGGCCAGATAGGCGGCGAACCTGGCGTACTGGTCCGGGCGGAGATTGTTCTGCCGGGCGTCGGCGGCGCCGGAGACCAGGCCGCTCTCGGTCATGAAGTACGGGGCGGAGTTGGAGAACGCCTCGAAGGTACGGGCGCCGCGCGCCTTGGCGGCGGTGAGCCACCAGCGCTGGTTGGCGTCGGCGTCCGGGTTCCAGTGGGTGGCGTCGTCCGGGTTCCACCAGTTCGGGCTCTCCGGGCCCGGCCGGTTCCAGTACCCGGGGACCGCTGCGCCGGGTCGCATGTAAGGAGTGGTCTCCGGGCTGTCGCCGCCGCCGATGTTGTAGCGGGCGATGGTGAGGCCGAGGCCGTCCTTGCCGTAGAGGGCGTCGGCCAGCTTGCCGCGCTGGGCTTCGGGCCAGCCGCCGGTGACATTGGCGAACCAGCCGAGCGCGGTGCCCCAGCCCTGGAAGGGCGGCTGTTGATAGCTGGGGTCCAGACGGATCTTCAGCGCCGCGGATGCGCCCACGGAGGCCGCCGCGGATGCGCCCACGGAGGCTGTGGCGGAGGTGCCGGACGCGGCGGAGGCGCCCGGTGCGGTGAGTGCGGGAAGGCCGAGCGCGGCGACACAGAGGGCGGCGAGCGCCGGGGACGTGCGGCGGCGGGACAGGAGCCGGGTGGGGGTGGGGGCGTGAACCACGTAACTCTCCCTGAGGCATGTTTGCGTAAACACGAATGCTGGAGAGAGTGTGGGAGCGCCCCTGGGGCGTGTCAAGCATGTGCGCAGGAAGCCATGCCGACGATCCGTCAAGCCGGGGGTGGTGCCCCCCGCGCCTCGTGTTCTACGACCCGTGGGTGGCAATCCGGTACGGAGCCGTGCTGGAGCGGACGACGAGACGGGTCGGCACCAGCCTCGTACCGTCCTGGACGTCCTCGCCGCGCAGCTCCCGCAGGGCGACGTCGACGCACAGCTCCCCGACCTTCGCGAAGTCCTGGTGGACCGTGGTCAGAGGCGGGATGAACGAGGAGGCCTCGGGGATGTCGTCGAAGCCGACCACGCTCACGTCCCCCGGCACCGCCTTCCCGCTCTCGTGCAGCGCCCGCAGCACACCGAGCGCCATCTGGTCGTTCGCCGCGAACACCGCCGTACAGCCGCTCTCCCGGGCCAGCCGCAGCCCCGCCTCGTAGCCGGACTCGGGGCTCCAGTCGCCGCGCAGCAGCGGCGGCGCCTCGATGCCCTCCTCGCGCAGTGCCGTCTCCCAGGCGTCCGCCCGCCGGCCGGCCGCGAACGACTCCTCGGGCCCGGCGAGATGCCAGACCGTACGGTGCCCCAGGTCCAGCAGATGCCGTACGGCGGCGCGGGCCCCCTCGTGCTGATCGGTGTCCACCACCGGGAACCGGTCGCTGGCGTCGGAGTCCACGACGACGACCTTCACGTGCGGCGGCAGGATCAGCGAGCCGGTGTCGAGCAGATGCACCTCCATGATCAGCACCACCGCGTCCACGGCCAGTTCGTCGAGCCGGGTGAACGCCCCGGTGACACTGTCCCGGGTCGGGGCGTCCAGCGGGATCAGGGTGACCGCGTACCCGGCGCGGGAGGCGCAGGTCGCGATCGCCTCCAGAGTCCGCACGTTGCCGGTGCTGGACAGGCTCGTGGTGATGACGCCGAGCGTGCGGAACTCACCGCGCTTGAGCGCGCGGGCCGCGCTGTTGGGCCGGTATCCGAGCTCCTTCATGGCGTCCAGCACCTTCCGCCTGGTCGCCTCGATGACGGCGGAATCCCCGTTGGAGACCCGGGAGACCGTCTGTGAGGAGACGCCCGCCGCGCGCGCCACATCGGCCATCGACACCCGCGCCCGGCGTTCCCGTACCGTCCGCGTACCGGCGTCGTCGGGGGGCGTCGACACCCGTGCCCGCCGCCCCCGTTCCTTCCGCGCGCCGGCGCCGTCAGCGGCCGTCGTCGATGCGGCACTGTCCTTCTTCGTCACCGAGTTCCCTCTCATTTCGTCCCCGCCCCATGCTTGACGCTCCCGGGCCGGAGTGTCACCATCACGCTACCGATGATTACGTAAACATTGCTCATCGGGTCAGCCGAATCCGGCCGGTGCAACCGGCCGTGAGGCTTCTTCCTGCTCGTGCAGACCGGTCGGTCACCGACTCAAGGACCTCCACCATGACGCTTGCGCCGACGTCGGCGAAGACAACCCTTCCGCAACGCCCACGAGTTCCGTCCCGCCTCCGCAGGGAGTCTCTCGTCGGGTGGGGGTTCGCCGGTCCGTTCGTCGCCGTCTTCGGGCTCGTGTTCCTGGCTCCGATCGGTTACGCGCTGTACCTCAGTCTCTTCCGGGACCGGCTCATCGGCGGGACGTCCTTCGTGGGTGTCGACAACTACCGTCAGGCGCTGACCGATCCGCAGTTCTGGGAGGGCCTGGCCAGGGTCCTGCTCTTCCTGGCGGTACAAGTGCCGGTCATGCTGGGCATCGCCCTGCTGGTCGCGCTCGCGATCGACAGCGGCCGACTGTACGGAAAGGCATTCTTCCGCGTCTCCGTCTTCCTGCCGTACGCGGTCCCCGCCGTCGTCGCCAGCCTGATGTGGGGCTTCGTATACGGCACCAGGTTCGGCCTGGTCGGCAACATCAACGACGCCTTCGGCATCACCCTGCCCGATCCGCTCTCCCCCTCGCTCGTGCTCGCCTCCATAGGCAACATCGTGACCTGGGAGTTCGTCGGCTACAACATGCTGATCTTCTACGCGGCACTCAAGGCGGTGCCCCGCTCGCTCTACGAAGCCGCGGCGATCGACGGGGCGGGGGAGTGGCGGATCGTGACCGCGGTCAAACTGCCCGCCATCCGCGGCGCCCTGGTCATCGCGACGATCTTCTCGATCATCGGCAGCTTCCAGCTGTTCAACGAGCCGAGCATCCTGCAGAAGCTCGCCCCGAACGCGATCACCAGCGACTTCACCCCCAACCTCTACACCTACTCGCTGTCCTTCTCCGGCCAGCAGCACAACTACGCGGCGACCGTGGCCATCGTGATGGGTGTCTTCACCGCGATCATCGCGTACACGGTGCAGCTGCGCGGCATGCGGAAGGGCTGAGCACATGACGCACCTGACCACGAAACTCGGCGGAGCCGATTCGGGCACCGCGCGATCCACGGAGCCGACTGGGCCCATCCCCGCCATCCCCGCCCGCGCCTCCCGGACCGCGGGCCCGTCGGTGCCGCGCCGTCCGCGCCTGCGGACGCCGCTGGAACCGAGGCGGAGCATCCCGCTGACCCTCGTGACCGGAGTCGTCCTCCTCTACACACTGCTTCCGCTCGTCTGGCTCGTCATCAACGCGACCAAGGACCAGAACAGCCTGTTCAGCTCCTTCGGTCTGTGGTTCGGGGACGACTTCGACCTCTGGAGCAACATCTCCCGCACGCTGACGTACGACGACGGCGTCTTCCTGCGCTGGCTGCTCAACACCCTGCTGTACGTGGTCGTCGGGGCGGGCGGCGCCACGTTCCTCGCGGTACTGGGTGGCTACGCACTCGCCAAGTTCCAGTTCCCCGGCCGCCGGGCGGTGTTCGCGGTCGTCCTGGGCGCCGTGGCCGTGCCGGGCACCGCGCTCGCCGTGCCCACGTTCCTGATGTTCAGCAACATGGGGCTGACGAACACCCCGTGGGCGGTCATCATCCCCTCTCTCATCTCGCCCTTCGGGCTCTACCTGATGTGGGTGTTCGCCACCGAGTCCGTACCCACCGAACTCATCGAGGCGGCCCGCATCGACGGCGCCGGCGAGCTCCGCATCTTCTTCCGCATCGCCCTGCCGCTCCTGGTGCCGGGAACGGTCACCGTCCTGCTCTTCTCCATGGTCGCGACCTGGAACAGCTACTTCCTGCCGCTGATCATGATCAAGGACCCGGACTGGTACCCGCTCACCCTCGGGCTGGGCGCCTGGAACGCGCAGGCCCAGACCGCGGGCGGCGAGGCCGTGTTCGACCTCATCATCACCGGCTCGCTGCTCACCATCGCGCCGATCGTCCTTGTCTTCCTGCTTCTCCAGCGGTACTGGCAGTCAGGACTGGCCGCCGGAAGCGTCAAGGAATAGCGCGGGCCCGCAGCACCGAACCCTCTGCCGGGCCCTCTCCCCGGCGACCTTTCGAAGCACCGAAACAGGAGCACCTTCCATGCGTACGCACAGCACCCGCCGGCTCGTCATGGCCGCCGCCACGGCCTGTGTCGTGGCCCTCACCGCCACCGGCTGCGGATCCTCCGACCCGGCTGCGGACAGCGGCCCCAAGGACATCAAGTCGGCGCTGGAGAAGGGCGGCAAGATCACGGTGTGGGCCTGGGAGCCCACGCTGAAGAAGGCTGCCGCCGACTTCGAGAAGAAGTACCCCAAGGTCGACGTCGAACTCGTCAACGCGGGCACCGGCGACAAGCAGTACACCGCCCTGCAGAACGCCATCGCCGCCGGCTCCGGCGCCCCCGACCTGGCGCAGATCGAGTACTACGCGGTGAGCCAGTTCGCCATCGGCAAGTCCGTCGAGAACCTCGCCCCCTACGGTGCGTCCAAGCTGGACAAGACGTTCACCGCGGGCCCCTGGAGTGCGGTGCACACCGGTGACGCGGTGCACGCGCTGCCGATGGACTCCGGACCCATGGCGCTGTTCTACAACAAGAAGGTCTTCGACAAGCACGGTGTCGCCGTCCCCACCACCTGGGACGAGTACGTCACGGCGGCACGCGAGCTGCACAAGGCCGACCCCAAGATCTCCATCACCAACGACACCGGTGACGCGGGCGCCACCACCAGCCTCATCTGGCAGGCCGGCGGCCGCCCGTACAAGAGCGAGGACACCAAGGTCACCGTCGACTTCCAGGACGCGGGCACCAAGAAGTACGCCGCCACCTGGCAGAAGCTCCTCGACGAGGACCTTCTCGCGCCGGTCACCTCCTGGAGCGACGAGTGGTACAAGGGCCTGGCCGACGGCAGCATCGCCACGCTCGCCATCGGCGCCTGGATGCCCGCCAACTTCGCCTCGTCGGTCACCTCCGCATCCGGTGACTGGCGGGTCGCCCCGCTCCCGCAGTGGACCGAGGGAGCCGCTGTCAGCGCGGAGAACGGCGGCAGCTCGCTCGCCGTGCCGAAGGTCGCAAAGAACAAGGAACTGGCCTACGCCTTCGCCGAGTTCGCGACCACCGGCGCCGGAGCGTCGGCGCGGGTCGCCGAGGGCTCCTTCCCCGCCACCAGCGCGGACCTGGACTCCAAGAAGTTCCAGGACACCGCGTTCCCGTACTTCGGCGGGCAGCAGGCCAACAAGGTGTTCGCCGAATCGGCACGCAACGTCGCCGCCGGCTGGTCGTACCTGCCCTACCAGGTCTATGCGAACTCGGTCTTCAACGACACCGTCGGCAAGGCCTACGTCTCCTCCACCCCGCTGTCCCAGGGGCTGAAGGCCTGGCAGCAGGCCAGCGTCAAGTACGGGACCGACCAGGGCTTCAGCGTCAACAAGTAGGCCGGGCGGGCGGCCCTCCGGGCCCGGGGGCGCTCCCGGGACGCCGCCCGGGAGGCTCCTGGGAGGTTCCCGGGACGGTGACCAACGTCATCTGTACCGGGGGCCGGGCCGCTGGCAATGTGGAAGGAGTGGTTCCGTCCCGTTCCACCGTCTGTTCCCCTCCGCTGTTCCCCTCCACCTCCTGTGAGCCCCGATGACCGCCACTGCCACCGCCACCACAGCCGCCCTCTCCGACCGTCTGCGCGCCCGTACCGGCGGCCCGGACGACGACTTCGACGGGCCCAAGCTCCTGGAGCACGTCCTCGGCTGGGCGCTGGTCGTCGTCGTGGCGATGTTCGTCACCGGTGCCGGTCTGATGTGACCCCGTAGCTGCTCGGGGGCGGCGCCGGCGGCCCGTGCGGCAGGTTCTCCTCCGCCCGCCAGTGCTTGTGCGGTACGCCCACCAGCCCGTACAGGAAACGCACCGGACTGCGCCGCGGCAGCAGCACCAGGCCCGCCAGGACGGCGAACAGGGCGAGCCCCGGCAGCCACCCCAGCAGCCTCACCAGCACGCTCGCGCCGAGCGCGCCCACGAACGGCAGCCCGTACACCCCGGCCCCGGCGATCAGCACGGCGACGAACCGCCCCACCTTGCGGTCCTCGTCAGCGCCCGGCAGCCGCCACCCCTCGACGAGCCAGCCGATCTCGGTGCCCAGCATGGTCCCGCCGACGGCGAGCCCGAGCACGAGCAGTGCCAGGAACGTTCCCGAGGTCAGGAAGTCCAGCAGGTTGTTCACGACGCTCTCGCGCGGCCAGTCGCGGTACGCGCGCGTGCTCGTCGTCAGCAGCCGCCGGTAGCCGTTGCCGTCCCAGCCGTGGATCAGCGTCCCGAAGAGCAGGAAATACCCGCCGACGCTCTGAAGGTACGCCCAGTAGCCCGCGCCCACCAGGACGAGCAGCCGGGCCGCCAGATAGCCGAGGAGCGTGCCGACGACGACCCCGCCCGCGTGGAGGAGCACGAAGCCGGCCCACAGTCCGTCGTGCCCGTCCACGACGTGCATGGTCGCCCAGGACGGGTTCTGCCACAGCAGGAACATCCCGGTCGGTACCAGCAGGACGGCCGCGAACAGCACGGTGAGCGCCATGTACGGATCGGCGGCACGGCTTCTGGTGCGCACGCCCTCGCCCCGTACCGACCTCTCCCACCACTGGAGCTGGCGGCCCGCGGACACCGCGAAGGTCGCGCCGATCGCGTACGCCCAGAAGAGCGCGGCCTGGAGCTGGATCACGGAACCTCCTGCGCGTCCGGGGTGCGGCGGTCAGGACGCACCGAGCCGCAGCCCGGTCGTCTCGATCGAGTCCGAGGTGACCATGGCCTGCTCGGCACTGACGTCGGTCATGTAGACGAAGGGCGGCACAACCGGCGGCACGGGCAGCCCGTCCGGCGTGAAGGTCAGACAGAGCAGCCCCTGCAGGCACCCGCTGAACTTGGTGAGGTAGAGGGTGACGTTGCCGCTGAGGTCCAGGCTGTCGGCGCCCAGGGAGAGCTCGTCGCTGCCGTCACGGGTCCGCAGCTCGTAATCGGTGAGGGACGCGGCCCTCATCCTGAGGACCATCACCTTGAGCGGGCCGTCCACGGTCCGCACCTCCTTCACCCCGGCGATCAGGAAGCCGTCCGGTGCGAAGCGCGTCGTGGTGACCGTGGGCGGTGTCCGGGGGGCCAGGGGCTCGGCAGCGGCCGCTGCCGCCCGCTGCGCGGGGGCGCCGACCGCCACCAGGAGGACGAGGGGCAGGGCCACGGCGAGGGTGCGCGGCCCCTGGTGCTCCCGTACCGTTGGCGCCCGGCGCTCCCCTTCGGCGGGCTCCGGATCCGCTTTTGCCTCCGGTGTCCCGGGCTCGGCAGCCGAGGCCGCGGGATCCGTCACCGGAGTCCAGCCGAAGCCCATCGCGCTGCCCGCGATCCCCAGCAGCGTCCCCACCAGGAATCCGCCCAGGTTGGTCGCCGCGAACGAAAGCACCGACAGGATCAGCGCGTTGACGCTGACGTAGTGCCGGGTGTGCGGCAGGAACCACAGGAAGAGCGCCGCCGCGATCAGCGCGAGACCGATGCCGAGCGCCGCCAGCCCGCCGAGGCCCAGGCTCACCAGGATCGTCAGCGGCGACAGCGGTACGAGCAGCAGCTCGGCGCCCGCCAGCGCCAGTAGCAGCCCCGCCCAGAACGGCCGCCGTCGCCGCCAGGAGCGGAACCGGCGCCGCCGCTCCGGCCACGGCAGCCTCTCGTCCAGCAACCCCTCTTTGAGGAGACGGCGGCGGGAACCTCCCGGGCCGGGACCGGGGCCCCGGTCCACAAGCCGGTTCAGAAGCACTTCTTGCCGTCCAGGCTCACATCGAGCTTCAGGCCCTTCAGCCGGAAGTTCCCGCCGGTCGCCGACCAGGCGTGCGACCGCACCCCGACGACCTCGATGTTCCCGGCCTGGAGACCGAACTTGCCCGCCTCGCCCTTGACCCCCGGCACCGCGTCAAGCGTGGAGGCGTCCCGGCCGATCTGCGCCGTTGCGAAGTGGGCGTCACCGGTCAGGTCCTCGCCGTCGATGATCAGGTTGCTGGCGGTGACCTCGCCCGCCTCACCGCCCGCCGTCAGCTTGAACACCACGGTGCCGACAGGGGTCTTGACCTCTGCCGACTGGCAGATGTCGGAGAGCCGGGCGTTGCCGATGCCGAGCAGGGCGACCGGATGCCCCTTGCCGTCCACGGACCGGTCGGTCTGTACATACGACGACAGGCCGGTGCTCGTCAGCTTGCCGGAGGAGACCTGGAAGCTGGTGCCCGAGACGGCGAACGACGCGGCGAGCGCGCCCTGGCCCATCATCGCCGCCATCGCGCCCACCTCGAGGACGGCCGGCACGGCCATCACCGCAGTTCTGCGCCAGCCGGTTCTGCCCTCGGGGGACAGCTGTTTCGGCGGCCTCTTTGCTGCGCTCACCGGTTCCTCCCGTACGTCGCGAGATTGCGCAGGGGAAGTGCATGAGGAGCGGAGGGAGGCCCGTGGAATACTGCGGCCATCCTTCCGGACTGGGAGACTAGGGCTTAATTTGAATAAGAGTCAACAGCGCGGAACCAGCGGGAAATCGCTGGCGCGCAGAGCCGAACTCATCGCAACCGGGCGGAAGTTGTTCGCCGACACGTCCTACGACGCCCTGTCGATGGACGACATCGCACGCCACGCGGGCGTCGCCAAGGGGTTGATCTACTACTACTTCACCAACAAGCGCGGCTACTACCTGGCCATCGTCGAGGAGTCCGTCACCGACCTGGTCGCTCGGGCGGGCAGCCATCCCGAGCTGCCGCGCACCCAGCGGGTCCGGCGCACCGTCGACGGCTATCTGCACTACGCCCGGCACCACCAGGCCGCGTACCGGACGATCGTCAGCGGAGGCGTCGGCTTCGACGTCGAGGTCCAGTCGATCCGCGACACCGTGCGCGAGCAGCTGATCGCCACCCTCGCGGAGGGAGCGTACGGCCGCAGCGACGTCCCCCCGACGGCCCGGCTCGCACTGCTCGGCTGGATGACCGGGGTCGAGGGCATCACACTCGACTGGATCGGCGACCCGGTGCTGCCTCAAGAGGCGGTCTGCGACCTCCTCGTCATGCTGCTGCGCGCCACGCTGGAGACCGTCGCCACACTCGTACCGGAATGTCCGGCTCCGTCCCTCGACGACACGGCGGGTGATACGGCAGGCGGCGGGGCGGACGACGAGGCAGGCGGCGGGGCGGACGACACGGTCGCGTAACACCGCCCCGACCTGCCCGGCCTGCGGCTTTTCGACCGGTGACGGAACAGTTCCGATCGGGCATACTCAGCCGCCACAGCCCTGGAGAGTCCACTTCCGTAACCCGGAGTGGTGCCGCAGGCTGGAGTTGAAACACCCGGCGGCGCCGCCACACCCTGTGCGTGCGCCCGCCGCCGCGCCCGACAGGGCCCGAGAAGTCAGGAGAGCGCCGCAATGCCCGACCGCGCCCCGCAGCCGGTGGAACGACAGCTGCCCACCGAGGAGTCCCGAGACCTGCTCGCGCTCGTACGCGACATGGTCCAGCGGGAGATCGTTCCGCAGGCCGCAGCCGAGGAGGACGCCGGGCGCTTTCCCCGCGAGGTCTTCTCCCTGCTCTCCGAATCCGGGCTGCTCGGCCTGCCGTACGACTCCGAGCACGGCGGCGGCGACCAGCCGTACGAGGTCTACCTCCAGGTACTCGAAGAGCTCGCGGCGGCCCGCCTGACCGTCGGCCTCGGCGTCAGCGTGCACAGCCTCGCCTGCCACGGGCTCGCCGGATACGGCACCAAGGAACAGCAGGCCGCCCACCTGCCCGCCATGCTCGGCGGCGGTCTCCTCGGCGCGTACTGCCTCTCGGAACCCGCCTCCGGATCGGACGCGGCCTCGCTGCGCACCAAGGCCGTCCGGGACGGCGACGACTGGGTGATCACGGGTACGAAGGCGTGGATCACCCACGGCGGCGTCGCGGACTTCTACACGGTCCTGGCCCGCACGGGTGTGGACGGACCCCGAGGCATCACCGCCTTCCTCGTCCCGGGCGACGCGGAGGGCCTGAGCGCCGCCGCCCCGGAGAAGAAGATGGGCATGAAGGGCTCGCCCACCGCGCAGCTGCACTTCGACGGCGTACGGGTGTCCGACGCGCGCCGCATCGGCGAGGAGGGCCAGGGCTTTGCCATCGCCCTGTCCGCGCTCGACTCCGGCCGGCTCGGCATCGCGGCCTGCGCGGTCGGCGTGGCACAGGCGGCCCTGGACGAGGCGCTCTCGTACGCCACCGGGAGGCAGCAGTTCGGCCGCCCCATCGCGGACTTCCAGGGCCTGCGCTTCATGTTGGCCGACATGGCCACCCAGATCGAGGCGGGCCGCGCGCTCTACCTGGCGGCGGCACGGCTGCGGGACGCCGGCCGCCCCTTCTCGCGGCAGGCGGCCATGGCGAAGCTGTTCTGCACGGACACGGCGATGAAGGTCACCACGGACGCGGTGCAGGTGCTCGGCGGGTACGGCTACACGCTGGACTTCCCGGTCGAACGCTTCATGCGCGAGGCGAAGGTCCTCCAGATCGTCGAGGGCACGAACCAGATCCAACGCATGGTGATCGCAAGGCACTTGGCGGGCCCGGAGTCCCGCTGAACGCTGACCGCTGGGCGCGTGCGGGGCGAGGCTGGGGGGCGGTCGGTCGTGGAGGGGGCGGCCCCGCTGCCCAAGGAGGCTAGCGGGCTTAAAGGGGCTCGGGGCTAAGGGGCAGGCAGTTAGGGGCGCGGGGAACTGCGCGACCAGCCACGGCGCCCCCGCACAATGCCCACCGCCCCATCTCTGGCTCCCACCCCACCTCCTGACGTACCGTCAGAAACGTCGCCGAGGCCGCACCCTCCGCGCCGCCCCGTACGCGCGCTCGCCCGCCCGCCAGGAGGACCCGTGCCCGACGACCGTCCCATCGCGCTCGACGAATACCCCATCCACCAGGCCCCGTTGTCGATGAAGCACGTCGCCACCGGCGACCGGAACGCCTACGACCGCTGCATCTTCCACTTCGTGGACCACACCGGCCGGGCCCTCCTCGTCGCCGGCCTCGGCGTCTACCCCAACACTGGTGTCATCGACGCCTACGCGACCCTCCGCATCGGCGACACCCTGCACGCGGTGCGCGCCTCCGACGCCCTCTCCGACGATCGTATGAACCTCTCCGTCGGCCCCCTGCGCATCACCGTCGACGAACCGCTCCGCCGCTTCACCCTCACCTGCGAGGCCGACCCCGCCGACCCCGACTCGCTCTCGTACGAGATCAGTTGGACCGCCGACTTCCCGGCCGTCTGGGAGCCCCACCACGTGCAGTACCGCGGCGACCGCCTGATGCTCGAAGGCCGCCGCTTCGTCCAGGCGGGCAGTTGCTCCGGCGTCATCCGGGTCGGCGGCGAGCAGATCCGCCTCGCCGCGGGGGAGTGGACCGGAACCCGCGACCGCAGCTGGGGAGTGCGCCCCATTCCCGGCGAGGACGGCGGGCGGGCCGCCGAGGAACACCGCCCCGAGGGCTTCCACTGGCTCTGGATACCGGCCCGCTTCGAGAGCCGTTTCGTGATGGTGATCGCCCAGGAGGACGCCGAGGGCCACCGCACCCTCAATGAGGCGTTGCTCGTCCGCAACGGTGACCGCGACGTCCAACTCGGCTGGCCCCACGCCGACATCACCTACCGCTCCGGCACCCGCCACCCCGAACACGCCGTCGTCCACCTCACCGACCCGGCCCGCAAGCCCCTCGAACTCGGTGTCGAGATCCTCGCCTCCTCCCCGCTCGCCGTCGGCGCGGGCTACCCGCCCGCCACCGACTGGCAGCACGGCAGCTGGCAGGGCCGCGGCTGGACCGATCGGCGCGCCTACGACCTCTCCGACCCGGCCGCCCACCCCATGGCGGCGTACGGCGTGATCGACCACGCGGCCCGCTTCACGCTGGGCGGGCGTACCGGGTACGGCATCTTCGAGCACGGCTCCTTCGGCCGCCACGACCCCAGCGGATTCACCGGATACGACTCCACCGCACCCTGAAAGAGGCTCCTCGCACGGTTTGCCCGCGGCTCACCGGTCTCACCGGTCTCACAGATCTCACCGGTCTTACCGATCTCGTAGAGGAGTACGGAGATGTCCACCGCACCGCGCCCCCGCACCACCACCCGCGACCCCGAGGACCTGGGCCGCCGCCTCGCCGCGTGGCTGGACACGCGCCTTCCGGGGGCACGTGTCACCGACGTCCGCGTCCCCGGTTCCAACGGCATGTCCAGCGAGACCCTGCTCTTCGACCTCGGCCACCCCGACGCCCCCGTCACCGGCTGCGCACTCCGGCTGGCCGCCGACCCGGCGGCGTACACCGTCTTCCCCGTGTACGACATGGCCCGCCAGCACCGCGTCATGAGCCTCGTCGGCGAGCACACCGACCTGCCGGTGCCGCGCGTCCTGTGGCTGGAGGAGGACCCCGCGCCGCTCGGCGCACCCTTCTTCGTGATGGCCCGCGCCGAGGGCCGCGTACCGCCCGACGTCATGCCTTACACGTACGAGGGCAACTGGCTGTACGAGGCGACCGACGCCGAACGCGCCGGACTGGAAGCCGCCAGTATCGACATCCTCGCCCGCCTGCACGGCCAATTCCCGCCCAAGGAAGCGGAATTCCTGCTCCCGGACGTCGAGGGAACCCCACTGCGCCGCCATGTGACGGCGCAGCAGACCTACTACGAATGGGTCGTCGACGGCCTGCCCCGCTCGCCCCTCATAGAGGAGGCGTTCGCCTGGCTGGAGGAGCACTGGCCCGACGACGAGGGCCAGGCGGTCCTGTGCTGGGGCGACGCCCGCATCGGCAACGTCATCTACGACGGCTTCACCCCCGCCGCCGTACTCGACTGGGAAATGGCCGCCCTGGGCCCCCGCGAACTCGACCTCGGCTGGACCGTCTACCTGCACCGCTTCTTCCAGGACCTCACGGTCTCCTTCGGGCAGCGCGGCCTGCCGGACTTCCTGCGCCGCGACGCGATCGAGAGCCGGTACGCACGGCTGACCGGCCACACCCCGCGCGACATGGAGTTCCACACCCTGTACGCCGCTCTGCGGCATGCGGTCGTCATGCTGCGCATCGCCTACCGGCAGGTGCACTTCGGCGAGGTCCGGATCCCGGAGGACCCGGACACGCTCATCATGCACCGGCCGTCACTGGAGGCCATGGTGCGCGGGACGTACTGGACTCAGCAGGGGCGGTAACAGGCCCTCGCGCGCCGGGAGTTACGCGGCGCGCTGCTGCACCACCTTGACCGGGCGCGACCCCGGACCACCGACGTGCGAGAAGGGCTGCGTCCGCCAGTCGAGGCCCTGGGGGAGCGTCAGCAGCAGCGCGGTGTCCTGCTCCAGCACCTCCCGCGTCTCGTCGGCCGGCTTCGCGTCGGCGGCGGGACGCCCCGTACCGACGCAGGCCGTCAGGCCGAAGGGGTTCCACGGAGTGGGGCACTTCGCGTGCTCCGGAAGGACGTCCTCGTCCGCGAGCAGCGCGATCGGCTGCGCGCAGTCCGGGCAGATCACCCGGAACATCTCGAAGGTGTCGTACGAGTCGGAACCGATGTCCTCGCCGCTGTCGAAGGAGACGACGGAATCGGACTCCGGTTCGGTACGTCCGGTGCGCTTCAGGCTCTGCATGGAGACTCCCCCTAGAGGTGGGCCGACAAGGCGCTGCGGCCTCGACCACAGCAAGCACTTCCCTGCGCGCCTGCGCGATAACCGTACAAGGAGAGAGGACACGGCCACAGCTATGTGGCATTCGTCACATGCCCCGCGCAGATGCGTGCCGGACACCTCAAGAGGGTGCGCCCGACGCCCGCTGTTCCACCAGGCAAGACGCACGACGCTCAGGTGTCCCGGGCGCCCCGGTGCCCTGTAGGTTCTTGGCCCATGGAGGAGTTGGATCGTCAGATCGTGGACCTGCTCGTCAAGGACGGGCGGATGAGCTACACCGACCTGGGCAAGGCCACTGGCCTGTCCACCTCGGCGGTGCACCAGCGTGTCCGCAGGCTCGAACAGCGCGGAGTGATCCGCGGGTACGCCGCGGTCGTGGACCCCGGCGCGGTCGGCCTGCCGCTCACCGCGTTCATCTCGGTGGCGCCTTTCGACCCCAGTGCCCCCGACGACATCGCGGAACGGCTCGCGGGCATCGACGAGATCGAGGCCTGCCACAGCGTCGCCGGCGACGAGAACTACATCCTCAAGGTGCGCGTCGCCACCCCCCTGGAACTCGAACACCTGCTCACCAGGATCCGCACCCTCGCCGGAGTGTCCACCCGCACCACCGTCGTCCTCTCCACCCCGTACGAGGCACGCCCGCCCCGCGTATAGGCACGCCCGCCCCACGTATATGGGCGTCCGCCCCGCGTGCGGGGGTTGCCCCCTCCTCCGTGCCACCCTGGTCGTGAGTGGCGTACGGGCTGCGCGAGACTGGTCCCCATGACCGAGCGCACCGTCCCCTCGTCCTCCGCCACCCCCTCCGACCGCACCGTGCTGCTGCGCGGCGGCGAGGTCCACAGTCCCGCCGACCCCTTCGCCACTGCGATGGTCGTCGAGCGCGGCCACGTCGCGTGGGTGGGCTCCGAAGGGGCGGCCGACGCCTTCGCGAGCGGCGTCGACGAGGTGTTCGACCTCGACGGAGCACTCGTCACCCCAGCGTTCACGGACGCACATGTGCACACCACTTCGACCGGCCTTGCCCTCACGGGTCTTGACCTGTCCACCGCCCGCACCCTGGACGAGGCGCTCGCTCTCGTACGCGCTCACGCAGCCGTCCGACCGGCCGGCGAGGTCCTCATCGGCGGTGGCTGGGACGCCTCCCGCTGGCCCGAGCGGCGGCACCCCTCGCGCGCCGAACTCGACTCCGCGGCCGGCGGGCGCCCGCTCTACCTGCCCCGCATCGACGTTCACTCGGCGGTCGTCAGCACCGCCCTGCTCGACCTCGTCCCCGGCATCACGGGCCTGACCGGCCATCACCCCGACGAGCCGCTGACCGGCGCCGCCCACCACGCGGTGCGGGCCGCCGCGCACGGGGCGATCGGCCCGGCCCAGCGGGCCGCCGCCCAGCGCGCCGCACTCGCGCACGCCGCCTCGCTCGGCATCGGCACCGTCCACGAGTGTGCGGGCCCCGACATCTCCGACGAGGAGGACTTCGCCGGCCTGCTGAAGCTGGCCGCGGGCGAGAGGGGACCGCGCGTCTTCGGCTACTGGGCCGAACAGGTCGCGAATGCGAAGGAAGCCGAGCGTATCCGCGAGCTCGGCGCCATCGGCGCGGCCGGAGACCTCTTCGTCGACGGCTCGCTCGGCTCGCACACCGCCTGCCTGCACCGGCCCTACGCCGACGCCCCGCACACGGGCACCGCCCACCTCGACGCCGCCGCGATCGCCGCCCACGTCGCCGCGTGCACCGAGGCGGGCCTCCAGGCCGGTTTCCACGCCATCGGCGACGCCGCCCTGACCGCGGTCGCCGACGGCGTCCGGGCCGCTGCCGACAAGGTCGGCCTCGCGCGCGTGCGCGCCGCCCGCCACCGCGTCGAGCACGCCGAGATGCTCACCCCCGCCACGATCGCCGCCTTCGCGGACCTCGGCCTCACCGCCTCCGTACAGCCCGCCTTCGACGCCGCCTGGGGCGGCGAGCAGGGCATGTACGCCCAGCGCCTTGGCACCGACCGGGCCCGCACCCTCAACCCGTACGCCGCCATGCTCAAGGCGGGGATCCCGCTGGCCTTCGGCTCCGACAGCCCGGTCACGCCCCTCGACCCGTGGGGCACCGTCCGCGCCGCCGCGTTCCACCGCACCCCCGAGCACCGGGTCTCCGTACGGGCCGCCTTCACCGCCCACACCCGCGGCGGCTGGCGGGCGATCGGCCGCGACGACGCGGGCACTCTGGTCCCCGGCGCCCCCGCCGACTACGCGATCTGGCACACCGGCGACCTGGTGGTGCAGGCCCCGGACGACCGGGTCGCCCGCTGGTCCACCGACCCGCGCTCCGGCACGCCCGGCCTCCCCGACCTCACGCCCGGCGCCGAACTCCCCGTCTGCCTGCGCACCGTGGTCGCCGGGCACACCGTGTACGTAGGGCCGAATGCGTGACGGTACGCCCGAACGCGTGACGCGCAGGGGGTCGCGTACCGCCGATCGGTGACCCGAGGTCTGCCGGACGGATCTTCGCCGTCTCGGCACTGACCTGGTGATTTGGCGAACCCCCGGCAAACACCGCAGGTCGCACGGGTGTTGACAGAAAGCGGCCACCGGCGGGTAGGTTCGGCCGGGTCCACCACGAAACGTCCGGCCGGAAATCTTCCACGCAGTCGTCGAACGCCGCTGGGTCATGGGTGGTGCGCCACACACGGCGCACCCTCCCGGGAGCCAGGTTCAGCGCCCGCGCCTCGGGGGCGAGGGAAGGTTTTTTCCGTCCGACGGTGCGACCCGGGTAGGGCCCCGGCGTTCAGTAGACAACGGCGAGGATGTCCGCAGCCGGCGGGCACCTGGTCGGCCCGAAGGACGCCGGGCCCCCATCCGCAGACCGCAGGGCACCTTCCCGGACGGGCCCTCGGCCCCCTGTCCGTACACGCTCGCTATGGTGGTTCCTCTGTGTACGGGCGTGAAAAGGGGCATCAGTGAACGACGGCGGTCAGAAGCGTTACGGCCCGCTCGGCAGTGTTTTGGTGATCATTCCGACCTACAACGAGGCCGAGAACATCAAGCCGATCGTGGCGCGGGTGCGGGAGTCCGTCCCCGAAGCGCACGTCCTCGTCGCCGACGACAACAGTCCCGACGGCACAGGAAAGCTCGCCGACGAGCTCGCCGCGGCCGACGACCAGGTCCACGTCATGCACCGCAAGGGCAAGGAAGGCCTGGGCGCCGCCTACATGGCCGGCTTCCGCTGGGGCATCGACCGCGGCTACGGCGTCCTCGTCGAGATGGACGCCGACGGCTCCCACCAGCCCGAAGAACTGCCCCGCCTGCTCACCGCCCTCAAGGGCGCCGACCTGGTGCTGGGCTCGCGCTGGGTGCCGGGCGGCCGGATCGTCAACTGGCCCAAGTCCCGCGAGTTCATCTCCCGCGGCGGCAGCCTGTACTCCCGGGTGCTGCTGGGCGTGCCGCTGCGCGACGTCACCGGCGGCTACCGTGCCTTCCGCGCGGAGACCCTGGAGGGCCTGGGCCTCGACGAGGTCGCCTCGCAGGGCTACTGCTTCCAGGTCGACCTGGCCCGGCGTGCGGTCGAGTCGGGCTTCCACGTCGTCGAGGTGCCGATCACCTTCGTCGAGCGCGAGATCGGCGAGTCGAAGATGAGCAACGACATCCTGGTCGAGGCCCTGTGGCGGGTCACCGCCTGGGGCGTCGGCACGCGCGCCAACAAGCTCCTCGGCCGCAAGCCCCTGTAGCGCCCCTCTCCGGGCCTGTGCCGGACCCGGACCTCCCGCGGGACCCAGCCGCCTCCTCCTCGTACTCACGCCCTCTTTACGCCGTTCAGGTGCCCTGCCAGGCACACTGGGGGCATGACGACCGGCACACCGCTCCCGACCGCCCCGACGACCGCCCGCAAGCGCTCCCGCGCCCGTACGTTCGTACCTCTCGGCATCGCCGCCTGGCTGGTGCTGGAGATCTGGCTGCTGACCCTCGTGGCCGGCGCGGCCGGAGGACTCACCGTCTTCCTGCTGCTGGTCGGCTCGGTCGTGCTCGGCGGGGCCGTCATCAAGAGGGCGGGGCGCCGCGCCTTCAAGAACCTGAGCGAAACGATCCAGCGCCAGCAGCAGAGCGGCGGCGCCTACGACCCGGCCGGGGAGCCGGACCGCAAGGGCTCGGGCAACGGCTTCGTGATGCTGGGCGGCCTGCTGCTGATCCTGCCCGGCCTCGTCTCCGACGTCCTCGGCCTGCTGGTCCTCCTGCCGCCGGTGCGCACGAGGCTCGGGCGGTACGCGGAGAAGTCCCTGGAGCGCCGTATGAACGCCGTGCGTCAGCCCGGCAGCCTCGGCGACATGTTCCAGCAGGCGCGGATGCACCAGCCGGACGGAAAGGTCGTCCAGGGCGAGGTGATCCGCGACGACTCGCCGTCGCAGCAGCCCTACCCGCCGCGCCGCGACGAGGGCCCCAGGACCCCGCTCACGCCCTGAGACCCGTACGGAGCCCTGAGATCCGTACGGACTGGGGCCCCTACGGACTGAGACCCGTACGGGCCGAGACCTGTACGGACTGAGATCCCTGCCGAACGACAAAAGCCGCGGGGCTCCGGCACACACTCGGTGTGCCGGAGCCCCGCGGCTCTTGCGCTGTACTTCTCCAGTGCCCTTTCGTCCTGAGACGTCAGGCGGACTTACGGCTGTCCCGCGGATGCACCGCGATGTTCATGGCGCCGGAACGCAGTACCGCGAGCCTTTCGGCAAGGACCTCTTCGAGTTCCTCGCGGGTGCGCCGCTCCATGAGCATGTCCCAGTGCGTGCGCGCGGGCTTGCCCTTCTTCTCCTCCGGCCCATCGCCGTCCACCAGGAGTGCCTGGGTCCCGCAGACCTTGCACTCCCACTCCGGCGGAATTTCCGCTTCCACGGAGAAGGGCATCTCAAAGCGATGACCCTTCTCACATGCGTACTCCACCGCCTGGCGCGGGGCCAGATCGATGCCGCGGTCCGTCTCGTAGCTGGTAACCACGAGCCGCGTACCGCGGAGAGCTCGCTCACTCATGAATCGTGCCTCCCGGGCTTGTCGCCCACAGGACAGGTATTTGTCGCTGTCGTCGTCATCCGGTCAACGTCCGGTCGGCGGTAAAGATTCCCGTTGCGGGTCAGTGCGTCGCCCGTCGTGCCGCCCCTTGTTGTACCCACCAGTGACCGCTTTGTCACATCTGACAGCAGATGTCACCCAGTCTTTTTCCTGCGCAAGCGCGCAGTAACGGTCCGCCTGGCAGGCCAAAGGCGTACACTACCGGCCTTTTACTTCAAGGTCTAAATTCTTTCCGGCACGGGGTTTCCCGCCGCCGCCACGGCCTCCCTCACGGGTACCCGCGCGAGCAGGATGAACCCCACCGCGAAGAAGACCACAAGAGAGACGATCGCGTCCCGGTAACTGCCGGTGAGCTGGAAGGTCAGCCCGAACACCAGCGGTCCCAGCCAGCTCATGCCCCGGTCGCTCATCTCGTACGCCGCGAAGTACTCGGCCTCCTTGCCGCGCGGCACCATGTGCGAGAACAGCGACCTGGACAGCGCCTGGCTGCCGCCGAGGACCAGCCCGATCGCGGCGGCGAGCAGGAAGAACCCGACGGGCGCGCCGGCGGGCAGGAAGAAGCCCACGCCGATCGTCCCCGTCCACGCGACGAGCGACCCGAGAATGGTCCGCTTCGCGCCGTACCGCTGGGCCAGACGCCCCATTCCCAGCGCCCCGAAGATCGCGAGCACCTGGACCAGCAGGATGGCGACGATGAGGGTCGTCTGGTCCAGCCCCAGCTCCTGCGATCCGTAGACGGACGCCTGCGAAATCACCGTCTGGACGCCGTCGTTGTAGACCAGATAGGCGAGCAGGAACGACAGCGTGAGCGGATGCCGGCGCATGTCCTTGAATGTGGCGATCAGCTGCCGCCAGCCCTGCCCCATGGTGGGCCGGACGCCGTCCGTCGCCACTTTGCGGTCACGCAGCCGCCGCAGCGGGACGATCGCGAAGGCGCCCCACCACAGCCCCGCCGACGCCAGACAGATCCGTACCGCCGTCGCCTGGGTCACGCCGAAGCTGTCGTGCCCGGCGTAGAGCACCAGATTCAGTACGAGGACGAGCGCACCCGAGGTGTAGCCGAAGGCCCATCCTCTTGAGGAGACCTTGTCGCGCTCCTCGGGCTCGGCGATCTGCGGCAGATAGGCGTTGTAGAGCGCCATCGAGACGGACAGCGAGGCGTTGGCGACGATCAGCAGCAGGGCGCCCAGCACATAGCGGTCGCCGCCCAGGAAGAACATGCCCGCTGTCGCGGTCGCCCCCAGGTACGCGGCCGCGGCGAGCAGTGGCTTCTTGCGCCCCGTCCGGTCGGCGACCGCACCCACCATGGGCATCAGCACGACGGCGACGATCACCGACAGGGACACCGTGTACGCGAACACGGAGCCCGCCCGGACCGGTATGCCCAGCGGATGGACGAAGCCCTCCGGGTCGGCGGCGGCCTGCGCGATCGTCGTCAGATAGGGGCCGAGGAAGACGGTCACCACGCTCGTCGAATAGACCGAGCACGCGAAGTCGTAGAAGTACCAGCCCCGTTGTTCGCGCGTGCGCTCCGCGGACGTCGCCGCTGGCAGCTCTGCTGTACCGGACGCCACGTGTGCTCCCTGCATCGGTCCCCGTGGCGACGCGCGAACGGGCGCAGGGGGCCGGGTCAGGCCCAGGCCCCCCGCTCGGTCAGCACCGACCGCAGCGTCGCGATCTGGTCCGTCATGATGCCATCCACGCCGAGATCGACAAGAGCGGCCATCCGGCTCTCGTCGTTGACCGTCCAGACATGAACCTGGAGACCGAGCGCGTGCGCCGTCGCCACGAAGCGGCGGTCCACCACACGCACGCCGTTCTGCGACTCCGGCACCTGTGCGCACACCGCGCCCCGCCGCAGCGGCGCAGGGACGCCCAGCGAGCGCAGCCGCAGCGCCAGCACGCCGCCGACGCCGTACGACGTCGCCAGGCGCGGCCCCGCGAGCCGCTGCGCGCGGGCGACCCGGCCCTCGCTGAACGAACCGACGCAGATCCGGTCCCAGGAGTTCGTGCGGCGCACCAGGTCGACCAGGGGAAGCAGGGCGGCCTCCGCCTTGACGTCGACGTTCCAGCGGGCGTCGGGAAACTCTTCGAGCAGCTCCTCAAAGAGGGGGAGGGGCTCGGTGCCCGCCACGCGTGCCTCGCGCACCCGGCTCCAGGGCAGCTCCGCGATGCGGCCCCGTGCATCCGTCACCCGGTCCAGAGTCGGGTCGTGGAAGGCCACCAGCGTGCCGTCCGCCGTGGCGTGCACATCGGTCTCGAAGTACCGGTAGCCCTCCTTGGCTGCCCTCCGGAAGGCGGCGGCGGTGTTCTCCAGTCCGTCGGCCGCCCCGCCGCGGTGGGCGAACGGGAGGACCGGCCCCGGGTGGTTCAGATAGCTGTGGCGGAGTGCGTGGTTCACCGGGGAAGTATCGCGCGGGCACCCTTGTCGTCGGCGACCCGCCCGGACGAGGGGTGCGGCTTCGTCCGCGGCACGGCGAACACGCGCAGGAAGTACTGGGAGAGGGGGCCGATCGCGAGGGCGTACGCGACGGTGCCGACGCCGACCGAGCCGCCCAGCGCGAATCCCGTCGCGACGACCGCGATCTCGATCCCCGTACGGACCAGACGGATCGACCGGCCGGTCATCCGGTGGAGCCCGGTCATCAGCCCGTCGCGCGGACCGGGGCCGAACCGGGCCGCGATGTACAGGCCGCCGGCGGCGCCGTTCAGCGCGATGCCGCCGAGCATCAGCGCGATCCGGGCGGACAGCGAGTCCACCTGGGGCATCAGCGCCAGCGTGCCGTCCATCGCGAGGCCGATGACCACCACGTTCGAGACCGTGCCCAGGCCCGGCCGCTGCCGCATGGGTATCCAGAGCAGCAGGACGACCGCCCCGACGATGATCGAGACCGTCCCGATGGCGAGGCCGGAGCGCTCCGCGAGGCCCTGGTGCAGGACGCCCCAGGGCTCCAGGCCGAGGCCCGCCCGCACCAGCACCGCCGAACTCACTCCGTACAGCGCCAGGCCCACGTACAGCTGGCTCAGCCGCCGGAAGAGTTCCCTGGATGACGAGGACCGTGATGACCCGGACACGTTGCGCTCCTTGCGTAAGGGTGGGTGTAGTGCTGGTGGACCGATGCATGACACTCTGTGGCCTGTAAGGACGAGCCATCCATGGCCAATCCGGGGAAGGTGGACTGATTTCATGGCGCAGTGGACTTCGGCGGTGGGGGCGGCGCAGCTCGCCCGCCAGCTCAGCTCACAGTCCCGCCCCACGGGCCCCGGCGTCCGCAAGCCACCGGCCTACCGGTCGCTGGCCGACGGCATCCGGCTGCTCGTTCTGGAGGGGCGCGTTCCGGTCGCCGCACGGCTGCCCGCGGAGCGCGAGCTCGCGGTGGCCCTCGCGGTGAGCCGCACCACCGTCGCCGCCGCATACGAGGCCCTCCGCGCGGAAGGCTTCCTGGAGTCCCGCAGGGGAGCGGGCAGTTGGACCGCCGTCCCGGCGGGCAATCCGCTGCCCGCGCGCGGCCTGGAGCCGCTGCCGCCCGAGTCCCTCGGCTCCGTCATCGACCTCGGTACGGCGGCCCTGCCCGCCCCCGAACCCTGGCTCACCCGCGCCGTACAGGGCGCCCTGGAGGAGCTGCCGCCGTACGCCCACACCCACGGCGACTACCCGGCGGGACTGCCCGCCCTGCGGCAGATGCTCGCCGACCGCTACACCGCGAAGGGCATCCCCACCATGCCCGAGCAGATCATGGTCACCACCGGCGCGATGGGCGCCATGGACGCGATCTGCCACCTCTTCGCGGGGCGCGGCGAGCGGATCGCCGTCGAGTCCCCGTCGTACGCCAACATCCTGCAGCTCATGCGCGAAGGGGGCGCCCGCCTGGTGCCCGTCGCCATGGCGGAGGGGCTCACCGGCTGGGACCTGCCGCGCTGGCGGCAGGTGCTGCGCGACGCGGCGCCCCGGCTCGCGTACGTCGTCGCGGACTTCCACAACCCGACGGGCGCCCTGGCGGGCGAGGACCAGCGCCGCGCCCTCGTCGAGGCGGCCCGCTCGGCGGGCACCGTCCTGGTCGTCGACGAGACCATGACCGAACTCCACCTGGACGACGACCTCAAGATGCCGCGTCCGGTCTGCTCCTTCGACCCGGCGGGCAGCACCGTCCTCACGGTCGGCTCGGCGAGCAAGGCGTTCTGGGCGGGCATGCGCATCGGCTGGGTGCGGGCCGCCCCCGAGGTGATCCGCAGCCTGGTCTCGGCACGCGCGTACGCCGACCTCGGCACGCCCGTCCTTGAGCAGCTGGCCATCAACTGGCTGATGGGTACGGGCGGCTGGGAGCAGGCCGTCGCGGTCCGCCGCAGCCAGGCCAGGGAGAACCGGGACGCGCTGGTCGCCGCGGTGCGCAGGGAACTGCCGGACTGGGAGTTCGACGTGCCGAGCGGCGGGCTCACCCTGTGGGTGCGCACCGGCGGACTGTCGGGGTCGCGGATCGCAGCGGTGGGCGAACGGGTCGGCGTACGGGTGCCCTCGGGGCCCAGGTTCGGTGTGGACGGGGCCTTCGAGGGTTATGTACGGCTGCCGTTCACGGTGGGCGGCCCGGTGGCGGACGAGGCCGCGGTACGGCTCGCGGCCGCCGCGCGGCTCGTGGAGACCGGAGCGGCCTCGGGCGCCGAGGTGCCGAGGACCTCAGTCGCCTAGAGGGGTCGACGAAAAGAGCCCGTGTCCCCCCGCCGAGCGGGGACACGGGCTCTGCGGCGGACCTGTCGGCCCTCCGCGGGCACTTGTCAGCCCTCCGCGGGCACCGGGTCCGCGTTCCGGCCCTCCAGGGGGTCTTCGTCCCGTTCCTCCCGGGACTCCAGGGGTACGGAACGCTCCGGCAGCAGCTCCAGCACCGCCTGCCGGTGCGGCTCGCTCGTGGCCTCGTCGTACGGGTCGGGGGTGGCGGGCACCTGAAGCCGCATCACCGGGCCGGCGCCGAGCCGGGCGTACCCCCGGCCCGGCGGAACGTCCGGCGTCGGAGTGGTGTGCGGCGGGGCGCCGAGGACGGCCTCCACCTCGGCCGGTGCGGCAGGGCCGAGCACGGCACGCGCACGCGTGTGCGCGCGTACCGACTCGCTGAGGGTGTCCACCGAGTCGAACTGCTCGGCCACCACCACCGTCACGTTCGCCGCCCGGCCGTGCCGCAGCGGCACCTGGAGCAGCTGCTGCGGGTCGGTGCGGCCGTCGGCGGCCGCCAGGTGACCGAAGACGCTCGGCCGGTCCAGCAGGATCCACAGCGGGCGCCTGGTGTCGTCGGGGGCGGTGCGGCCCGCCTGCCGGGCCCGGTTGGCGGAGATCAGCCGCCGCTCGGTCTCGGACGCGGCCCACTCCAGGCTCGCCAGGGCGCCGGACAGACCGCACTCGACGGCCAGGACACCGCTGCGGCCGGTGAGGCACGCGTACTCGCCGGTGCCGCTGCCCTCGGCGATCAGGACGTCGCCGTCCGCCAGCGCCTGCAGGGCGATCGACCGCAGCAGGCTCGTCGTACCGCTGCCGGGCTGGCCGACGACCAGCAGATGGGGCTCGGTGGAGCGCGGTCCGGTCCGCCAGATCACCGGGGTCGCGTCGTACGGCTCGTCGCCCCCCTGGACGGGGACCGTGCGGGGCACGGCGTCGGCGTCGGTGAAGCCGAGGACGGTCTCGCCGGGGGCGGTGACGAAGCGCTGGGCGGCGATCGCCGTGGGGAGCGCGTCCAGCACCGTCATGACGAGCTGATTGCCCTCCTCGTCCCAGTCGAAGCGGTACTCGCGGCCACGCCCGGACTTGGCGTGCAGCAGCTGCTCGATGCGGGCCCGGGAGGAGGCCTCGCCGTCGGGGAAGTACGCGGGGTAGCGGATCAGCAGCCGCCGGGGGCGGCCGGTGTCGTCGAACTCGTACTCGCTGAAGGCCTTGTCCCAGTCGCCGCCGTGCGCGAAGAGCGGGTCGGGGTCATCGGGCACGGAGAAGTACGGCACCAGCGCCTCATAGAGGGACTGCAGCCGCTCCGTCTGCTCCGGGGCGGGGCCGGTCTGCACGGGTGCGCGTTCGTGGCCCTTCCAGGCGGCCGCGGCCATCACCGTGATCAGGGCGAGCAGCGGCCCGTACGGGATGAGCGCGACCACCAGGACGACGGCACCCACCAGGAACAGCGCGGGACCGCGCTTCTCCTTGGGAGTGCCGGACCATCTGGCGCGACCGGCCGCGGCGAGCTTGCGCAGGCCGCGGCTGATCGTGATGAGCGGATGGAGCACGTCCGTGGCGCTGTCGGCGGCAGTGCGCGCCAGCTCGCGGCTGCGGGCCACCGAGACACTGCTGCTGCTCAGAATGCGGGGGAGGGGACGCCGGGCCACGTCGGACTCCTGAAGTGAGAGTGGGGGAACGCGGGGTCAGAACTTGATCCCGCCCAAGAGGCCGGCGAGGCTCGCTCCTCCGGCTTTGATGCTCGGGGCGATGGCGGTGCCCGCGAGGTAGAAGCCGAAGAGCGCGCAGACCAGGGCGTGGGACGCCTTGAGTCCGTCCTTCCGGAAGAACAGGAAGACGATGATGCCGAGCAGCACAACACCTGAGATGGACAGGATCATGAGTGTTCTCCTGGTTGATGGGGACAGTCACCATGAGTTCTTCCAGGCTCACAGAAAGTATCAATGCCGCAAAGCGTGCAATCGGGTTAATTTTCGTCTTTTTCACTGGACCGGCCGAGCCTGCCGCTCTCGCGATGATCTTTGCCGTCCGGGGGCCGGGTCATGTCGCCGGACGGGCAGTACCCTGACGATTCACTCGTACGGCTCTCATGCCGTGCGCCCCTGGTCACGGCATGAGAAAGGCAGGCTTTCCGCGATGAGCGAAGCTCCGGACCCCGAGGTCGTCGAACTGGCGACCAAGATTTTCGATCTTGCCCGGCAGGGTGAGACCGAGGCGCTCGCGGCCTACGTCGACGCGGGGGTCTCGCCGAACCTCACCAACGAGCAGGGGCAGACCCTGGTGATGCTCGCGGCCTACCACGGGCACGCGGGTGCGGTGGAGGCGCTGCTGGCGCGCGGGGCGGACGCGAACCGGGCGAACGACCGGGGACAGACGCCGCTCGCCGGCGCGGTCTTCAAGGGCGAGGACGAGGTGGTCCGGGTACTGGTCGCCGGCGGGGCCGACCCGGCGGCCGGAACGCCGTCCGCCGTCGACACCGCCCGGATGTTCGACAAGAAGGCCCTGCTGGAGCTGTTCGACGCCCACTGAGGGCTTCCTGGTGAGGGAGTCGCGGGGGGCGACGTAAATGTGGTCGCGGTGGCGAAATGGCTGGGCCATCATGACGTCGGATTCACAAACACCAGGTGCGGGCATGAGTCGCCGCATTACGGATATGTGGAACGGGCCCATTCCGGGCCACCGACGAGAGGCAGAGGAAGATGGTCAACACCAAGCGAAAGACTGTGACGGGCGGCCGGGCATGTTGGCGCACCGCGTAGGAACGGCACGTTTCCCGGTTGCGTCGACAGCTTGATGTGAGGCCTTTTCCCATGTTTGAACCAGTCATAGCGCCGAGCGGTACTCTGCTCGGCCTCCTGCAGAGGGGCCGGGGTGACGGCACGCTCCACGCGCTTGCCGCACCCCGTCCGGAAGCCCTCGCGGCCCTGCACCACTGCGTCCTGAACGACCCCCGCCACGACTGGCAGGTCGAGAACCGATCGCTCTACTACGCCCGTCTGTACCTGGACCTCGACGGCGGCCTCGACGAGATCGAGAGCCACCTCTTTGATGCCGAGGACTTCCTCGACACGGACGAGAACCGGACCGGGCTCGCGCTCGCCGTCCTCGGGCACCTGGCCTCGTACGGCAGGGACGACGCCCTGGTGCTGCTGCGCAAGTACGCCAGGACCGGCACCAACTGGACCTGGGCGCTCGACGAGCTCGCCCTGCGCGACGACGACAGCGGGCTGCGCTCGCTGGCGGGCCCGGTGCTCTCCCGGTTCGCCGCCTCCCCCGAGGGGGACGCGGAGCTGGCCGCCGCCGTGCGCGACGCCTTCGAGCCCCGGCCCTGGCGGCTGTGGGCCGAGGATCCCCGCGAGTCGGTCGGCGGCCGGGTGAGGTCGGCGCAGGAACAGGGGTCCTTCGACCGATGGCAGCGCCAGATGCGCCCTGCCGGGCCCCGCCCCGGGTGGAGCGTGGAAGCCGTCTTCGACTGGGCCCAGCAGGGTCTGGAGCGGGGCGCCGTGCTGCACGTGCCGGCCGCCCGCTGCCTGTCGGCCGTTGCGGGACCCGAGGACCGGCCGGCGATTCTCCGGGCGGCGCGCGAGGGGTCCGACGGGGCGCGCTGCGCGGCGCTGCACTACCTCGCGGAGTCCCGGGACCCCGCCGTCCTCGACCTGATCGAAGCCGCGGCGCAGAGCCCGTCGCGGACCGTCTCCGAGGCCGCCGTCGCCGCCTTCGAGCGGATGTGCGGACCCGAGGCGGTGGACCGGGCCCGCGGCTGGGTCCACCGGCCGGACGCCCTGGGCGCCTCGGCCGCGGGCGTGCTGGCCTGCCGCGGGACGGCGCAGGACGCACCGCTCGTCCTCGGTGCGCTGCGCGAGGCCGTACGGGCCGACGGCCCCGACGCACCGCTGCTGTGGACCCTGGTGGACGGCACGGGCCGCCTCGGGATCTGTGCGGCGGCTCCCGTACTGCGGCACGTCTACCGCGAGACCGCCTCCTCCCACCTGCGGCAGCGCGCGGCAGGCGCCCTGGCCGCCACCGATCCGTCCTTCGCCTCCGGCTTCGCCGTCGAGTGCCTGTGGGACTGCGAGGAGACGACACGGGAACTCGCCGCGCTCCACGCCGAGACCGGCGACGCCCGAGTCGCCGACCGGCTGCGCAGGCTGGCCGCGGACCCGGCCGAGGAGGCCGAGGTACAGACCGCCGTACGCAGCAGGATCGGGCCGGACGCCACCGCCGTATGAGCGGCCGGAGCTGAGGAAGCGGAGGGCGGTGTGCTCCTGAGCACACCGCCCTCCCGTGCGGGCCGCCTCATGAGGAGCCCTGTCCCGTGCGGGCCGCCTCGTGAGGGGCCCTGGCGGAAGGGAACGCAGGGGTGTGCCCGGCACCGCCTGTCGCAGCCGCGTCGGCGGACGATCCGCACTCCCGCCCGGCACCGTGAGCGCCCCCTGAGCCGTTTCCGGGCGTCCGGGACTCGGCCCGAGCGGGCCCGGGGCCGGGCCCATGGAACGTACGGCGGAGCGTGCGGCCACCCCCGGGGCAAGCGTTCCCATCTGGGCCGTTTCGACCGTTGTCAGTGCGAGGACCTAATCTGTGCCACGTGACTTCGCCTGCCTCGACGGAATTCGTTCCGCCCCAGCTCAGCGCGGGGCCGCGGCCCGCCCAGGGCCCGGCCGCCGACGAAGGGCTCGCGCGGCGCCTTCGTGCGCTCGCCTGCACCGCTCCGCTGCACGACCTCGACGTGCGCAAGGCGAACCTCGCGGGTGAGTACACGGTCTACGCGATGGCCGAGGTCGCCCTCGCCTCGATCGACCTGATCACGCTCAACATGGACTTCGACACCGGCGCCGACCACGAGCAGATCGTCTCCCGGCTGCTGCCGCGCGTGGCCGCCCAGGCCCCTCGACGCCCTGCCGCCGAGCACGAGCGCGTCGCCCGCTGGGTGCTGGAGAACCTGATCAACGTCGGCAGCGTCGACCGCGGCTTCCGCGCCGTCTACGGCACCTTCTCCGCCGACGGCGTCTACACCCGCCGCGACTACGACTTCAAGCTCGTCGAAGAGGTCGCCGGATACGGCGGCGGAGTCTTCCTGCGCACCACCGACGAAGCCGTCAACGTACTGGTCGGCGCCCTCGACACCGACGTCACCAGCGCCCAGATCGCGGCCGAGGTCAAGCTGGAGGTCCTGATCAACCGGGGCCGCCTCGCCGACGCCCAGCTCGCCGCCGAGCAGGCCCGCTACCGCACCGTCCAGTACGCCGAGACGCTGCGCCGCACACTGGAGGCCACCCGGCGCAACGTCCGCGCGGTCGACTGGCTCAACGCCGTCCCCGACATGATCGCCGAGGCCCTCGACCACGTCGCCGACCGCTACCGCCACGAGAACGCGATCCTCACCAACATCCGCAAGGCCAGGGACGAGTCCGAGGATCCCGAGCAGAAGCGCCGCGCCGCCGAGCTCGTCGACATCGTCAAGGACTGCATCCGCCGCCACACCCAGCTCCAGTCCCGCCTCCTGGAAGCCGGACCGCTGTTCCGAGCGGAGCAGGACCGCCAGGCGTTCGCACCGATGTCCGCGCACTCCGGACTCGACCTGTACGGACAGCTCGTCGCGCCGCTGCTGCCGCTCCCTCTTGAGCAGGCGATCCGCGTCACCGACGCCTTCTTCGCCCACGGCGCGGGGCTGCGCACCCCCGTGTCGGTGCGGGTCGGCGACCTCGTCGACATACTGCTCACCCCGCCCCAGGAGCGCGAGCACCTGGGCGCCGAGATGCCCGAGCCCGACCTCATCGCTACCCCGGACGACAGCCGCTTCAGCGAGGAGCAGCTCGCCGACGCCATGGAGCTGCTCGACCTGCCGCACGACGCGCCCCGCCGGCTGTCCGGGCTGCTCGCCGAGGCCCGCCGCCGCGACAGCGACCTGCCCTACCTGGTCGCGCTGCTCGCCGTGCACGCGGCGAGCCCGCCCGTCGGGACGGCGTACCGGCAGGGCGAGGAGCGACTGCTGTTCGCCGTCGACGACGGCACCCAGCTGGAGGACCCCGAATTCGGCGGCGCCGACCTCATCGTGGGCACCGCCCTGTTGGACGCGGCGGGCATGGCCTCCGGCCGGGCGGAGGCATCGTGAACACTCTCGCTCCCCGTAGCCCCCTTGAGATCCGTAACCCCCTCGCTCTCCGTAGCCCCCTCGCTCCCCGTAGCCCCCTTGGGCGGCGGAGCCGCACCCTCCGCTCCGGCCCACCCCCACACCGGCCCGGCCCACCCGCGACACCTCACACGCACGAGCGCCCCCGCCCCACCCTCGTACCACCCAAGGAGCACACCCCGTGAGCGACCCCCACGCAGAAACCCCCGCGTGGAGCGGCGACGCCGCCGACGTGCCCGCCGCCCCCGCAGCGGTCACCCCCGCCGACGCCGCCGACGCCGCGCGCCTCGTCTCCTTCGGGCTCCAGCCCAAGCTGCTCCCCTCCCGCGACGCCGAGTACGCCGAACTGCTGCGCCGCTACCGGGAAGAGGCCGCCTTCGCCCGGCTCGCCGACGCCGTCGCCACCGGCCTCGGCCTCGTCGTGCTCGAAGTCTCCACACGCGCCGGAATGGCCGTCTCCGCCGACGAGGACTCCGTCTTCGCCGTCCGCATGGGCGACTACGCCCGCCGTGCGTCAGCCGAGTCCGCCGACCGCTTCCTGCACGGCCTCGCCCACCTCGCCGTCGCCACCATGGCCTTCCCGCGCCCCGAGGACCTCGCCGACGACGGGTACATCGGCCGCCTCACCGTCAACGGCGTCGACGCCTTCGTACGGCAGGCCTGCCGCCGCCTGGAGGAGCGTGCAGAGGTGGCCGGGGAGAACACCGACCCCACCACCGAGGCCCCCGGCCTGGAGTCCGCCTGGCGGATCTACTCCCGGCGCAGCGCCACCGGCGCCACCAAGGACGCCCGCCGCCTCGCCGGTTCCACCACCGGCATCGTCGGCAAGGCTGTCGCCTTCCTCACCGACTCCGGCTTCCTCCAGCGCACCGGAGACGACGCGGGCGGCGCCTACCGCACCACCGCCCGCTATCAGCTGCAGGTCCGCGACATGGCGGGCAGCGCCGCCATGGCCGAACTGCTCGAACTCGGCGTCGTCCCGGTGACGGACGGCACGGCGACGCTGGTGCCGCCGTCCGACGCCGACGACCTCGACCTGGCAGCCGACGCCGGCCTGCCCTTCCACGCGTAACCGCGCAACCGTTCCAGACGCGCAACGTTCCAGACGACTGAGAGTCCGCCGCCATGTACGAGTTGTCCCGGGTCCGCCTCTACTCCATCGGGCCCGCAGGTGCGCGCTACGCCGACACCGTGCTCGACCTGCGGGGGGTCGGCGCCCCCGTGCCCCACCCCGCCCCCACCCAGGCGGAGTTCTTCGAGGACGAGCCGGTCGGCCCGCCCCGGCGCCCGGCACCCGCGGGCGTGCTCTTCCTGGAGAACGGCGGCGGCAAGTCCGTCCTCCTCAAGCTGATCTTCTCGGTCATGCTGCCCGGCCACCGCAACACTCTCGGCGGCGCCAGCTCCGGCGTGCTCCGCAAGTTCCTGCTCGCCGACGACTGCGGGCACGTCGCCCTGGAGTGGCAGCACACCCTCACCGGCGAGTGCGTCGTCGTCGGCAAGGTCAGTGAGTGGCGCGGCCGGCAGGTCTCGAACGACCCCCGCAAGTTCGCCGAGGCCTGGTACTCCTTCCGCCCAGGCCCCGGGCTGAGCCTGGACTCGCTGCCGGTCGCCGAGGCCACCGCCGTACGGCGCCCTCTTGAGGGTGCGTCGGGCGCCCAGGGCCGCCGCCGCACCATGAAGGGCTTCCGGGACGCGATCACCGAGGCGGGCAAGTCGTACCCGCACCTCGACATCCACTGGGAAGAGATCCACGACCGCTGGAACGAACACCTCGGCGAGCTCGGTCTCGACCCCGAACTCTTCCGCTACCAGCGCGAGATGAACGCCGACGAGGGCGAGGCCGCGGGCCTCTTCGCGGTGAAGAAGGACTCCGACTTCACCGACCTCCTGCTGCGCGCCGTCACCGACACCCGCGACACCGACGGCCTCGCCGACCTCGTGCACGGCTTCGGCAACAAGCTGGGCCGCCGCGCCGAGCTGATGGCCGAGCGCGACTTCACCGCCGGGTCCGTCGACCTCCTCGGCCGCATCGTCGACGCCGCCGCCACGCGGGCGCGTGCCCGCGACATCCACAGCGGCGCCGAGCGCCGCACCCGCACCCTGTCCCGCCGTCTTTCCGCCCGCGCCGCCGAGGAACGCGGACGTACGGCGGAGCTCGCCCAGCAGGTCGCCTCCGCCGCACACACCGTCACCGAAGCCGAGACCGCGCGCGGCCACAGTGCGCTCATCTCCGCCGAACTCGCCTACCGGCACGCCTCGCTGGCCCTCGCCGCAGCCGAGAAGGGCGCCGCCGCCCAGCGCCGCGAGCTCGCCGACGCCCGCACCCTGCACTCCGCATGGCAGGCCGCCGAAGCGGTGCTGCGACACCGCGCCGCCGCCGACCGCTCCGCACGCGTGGCCGTCGCCATCCGCGACGCCGAGCGCGACGCGGCCCCCGCGCTCGCCGCTCGGGCGACCGCCGCCATCGACCTCGTACGGGCACTGCACAGCGCGGCGGAGGACGGCGAGCGGGTCGCGGCCGAGCAGGAGGAGCGGTCCGCCGCACTCCAGGAGGCCGGCGAGGCCGCGCACCGCGACGCCACCGCCGCCGCCACCGAGGCGCAGCGCGCCCGCAGCGAGATCGGCCACCTGCGCCAGCGCCTCGCCGAGGTCGAGCAGGAGACAGGCGAAGCGGTACGGGCCGGCTGGCTCGACGACACCGCCCCCGACGCCGACCCGGCGCGCGCCGCACTGGCCGCGACGGACGCAGAGAAGACCGCCGTCGCCGCCTGGGACGTGGCCCGCGAGGCCGCCCGTACGACGGCGGACAAGGCCCGCGAGGCCGCCGCGGAGGACGCCCGCGCCGAACTGACGGCCGCGCGCGCGGCGGACGCGGCGCAGGCCGCCACCTCCGCGTACGAGGCGGAGCACCGCGCGGCGGCGTCCATCGCGGCCGAGGAGCGCCTCGCAGAGTTGCTCAGCCTGCCCACGGCCACCGCCTCCGGTTTCCCCCAGCCCCGCAGCGGCGACGGCACGGACGGCGCAGACGGTACGGACGAGCAGGGGACCGACCACTCCGGCGGTACGCACCTCGGCTCCGGTGGTACGTACGACAGCTCCGGCGGTACGCACCACAGTTCCGTCGGCGCCCAGCGCGGGGCCGACGGCACCCGACGCACCGCCACCGCCACCGCGACGCACACCCGCCGCAAGCCGCGCCCCGTCGCCGAAGGCCCGCTCACCGTCGAGGAGCTGGACCGGGGCGCCGACGACCTCCTGGCCCTCCTGGAGCAGGGCGTCGCCGCCGCCGAACGCCAGCTCTTCGAGCTGCGCACCGCCGCCGCCGACGACTCCCGCATCCTCGGCGCCCTCGGCGACGGCGGCCTGCTGCCGCCGAGCCCGGACGTCCTCGCGACCGTGGAGTACCTCGGCGAGCACGGCATCCCGGCGCTGCCCGGCTGGCGCTACCTCGCCCAGGCCGTCGACCCCGCCGACCACGCAGCCGTGCTCGCTGCCCGGCCCGAGCTCGTCGACGGCGTCGTCATCACCGACCCCGACTCGCACGCCCGCGCGCGCGGCGTGCTCGCGGGCGCCGCTCTGTTGCCGCGTTCCGCCGTCGCCGTCGGTACGGCGTCCGCGCTGCTCGCGCCCGTACCCGGAGCGGGCAGCGGAAGCACCGAACAGGGCGCGGTCTTCCTCGTACCGCCGAACCCGGCCATGCACGACGAGCACGCCGCCGACGAGGAACGGCAGGCGCTGCGCGCGCGTGCCACCGCCCGCGACGAGGAGATCCGCACCCTCGCGGCCCGGCTGACCGGGGACCGCACCCTCGCCGCCCGGCTCGGCTCCTGGCGCGAGGACTGCCCGCCCGGCATGCTCGCCGAGCTGGCCGAGGCCGCCAGAAGCGCCCGCGAGGCGGCCGAAGCAGCGGAGGCCGTCCTCGCGCAGGCCCGTACGGTACGGGCGGACGCCGACGAAGCGGCAGCCGACGCGGCCCGGGTCCGCGACGACCGGCAGGACGCCGCCCAGCGCGCCCGCCGGGTCGCCGACGCCCTCGCGGGACTCGCCCACCGGCTGCGCGAACGGGCCGGCTGGCAGGTCAAGCTGCGTGAACTCGCCGACGAGGCAACCGAGTCGGAGGCCCGCGCAGGCACCCTCCTGGAGCGCGCAAAGGCCGCCGACGAGGACCGTCGCACCGCCCAGCGCACGGCCGACGACGCCCACCGCACCTCCCGCACCCTGCGCGCCGAACGGGCCGAGATCGCGGGCGCCCCCGAGACGCTGCCGGAGCCCGACCCGGACGCCCCGCGCGCCGCGCTGCCCGCCCTGCGCGAGGCGTACCGCGCCGCGTCCCAGCTGTACGAGAAGGTCGGTGTCGGCGCCGACCTGCGCGCCGAACAGGCCCGCGCGGAGAGCGAGGAGAGCGCCGCCCTCACCGAGCTCAACCGCCTCACCAACAAGGTCCGCAACCGGGCGGGACAGCTCCTGGAGAGCAACGACGGAGCCGACGGCCCGTCCCGGCAGGCCGCCGCCGCCCGCGCCGAATCCCTCGTCCAGACCCTCGAAACCCGGGCGTCCGCCGCGAGCGAGCAGCTCGGCCGGCTGCGCGGCGAGGCCGAACGCCTGGCCCCCGAGGACGGCGCCGCGCACACGGAACTCCCCGAAGGACTCGTACCGTCCGACGCCGAGCACGCGCAGAGTCTGCTCCGCACCTCCACCGCCGAACTGGCCACCCGCAGCGACGCGTGGGAAGGCGCCCGCGCCGCGCACGGCGAACTGCTGCACGCACACCGGGCCGCCGAGGACGCGGCGGGCGGCTTCGACGAGACGGCGGCGCTGCTGCGGGACCTGCTGCGCGACCACCAGGACGAGGAGGGCCAGGAGGACCCCGAGCCCTACCCCGGCACCCTGGAGGAGGCGCGCAATTCGGCGGCGGAGGCCCGGCGTTCACTGCGCGGCTGCGCGGGCGACCTGTCCGGCGCGGAGGCCGCCGTGCGCGAGGCGAGCGACGTGCTCGTACGGCACGCCAACTCGACCCGCTACGAACAGGTGCGCACCCCGGCCCGCCAGCAGATCCGGGAGCTGCCCGCCGCCGCGCTGCCCGAGCACGCGGCGGCCTGGGCGGCGGCCTTCGCGCCCCGACTGCGTGTCCTGACCGACGAGTTGGCGCAGCTGGAGCGCAACCGCGACAGCATCGTCGACCGGCTGCGCGGCCTCGTGGAGTCCGCACTGGCCACGCTGCGATCGGCGCAGCGGCTGTCGCAGCTGCCGGAGGGGCTGGGGGAGTGGTCCGGGCAGGAGTTCCTGCGCATCCGCTTCGAGGAGCCCGACCAGGCCACGCTCTCCGAGCGGCTCGGCGAGGTCGTCGACGAGGCGACCAGGGCAGCCGTGAAGAAGAACTCCGACATGCGGCGCGACGGGATGTCGCTGCTGCTGCGCGGTGTGCAGGCGGCGCTGGAACCCAAGGGCATCGCGGTCGAGATCCTCAAGCCGGACGCGGTGCTGCGCGCCGAGCGGGTGCCGGTCGGGCAGATGGGCGACGTGTTCTCCGGCGGGCAGCTGCTGACCGCGGCGATCGCCCTGTACTGCACGATGGCGGCGCTGCGCAGCAACGACAGGGGCCGCGACAAGCACCGGCACGCGGGCACGCTCTTCCTCGACAACCCGATCGGGCGCGCCAACGCCACGTACCTGCTGGAACTCCAGCGGGCGGTCTCCGATGCGCTCGGCGTCCAGCTCCTCTATACGACCGGCCTGTTCGACACGACCGCGCTCGCCGAGTTCCCGCTGGTCATCCGGCTGCGGAACGACGCGGACCTCAGGGCGGGCCTGAAGTACATCAGCGTGGAGGAGCACCTGCGCCCCGGGCTGCCGCAGCAGAGCACCGAGGGCGAGACCATCCACGGAGAGATCACCGCGACGCGGATGTTCAAACGGATGCCGTCGGAAGGGGCCCCGGCGGAAGAGGCTCCCGCGGACGAGGCGCAGGCCGAGTAGCAGCGAATGGCCCGGCGGTACGCGCGAACCGCCGGGCCCCGCTCACGCCTCCGACAGCCGGCCCGCGCCCCTGCGCCCCCGTATTCGCGCGTCCTTGCGGGCCGTCCGCCGCGCCCGGCGGCGCTCCCGGCGCAGCTGCCGGGCCGTACTGCTCGGGACGGACACCACGCCGTTGCGCTGGTTCCACACCTGGCGGGTGATCCACACGTCCAGCACCCCCCACGTCGCCGCCACCGTGCTCGCCACGCTGCTCAGGGTCATCGGGAAGGCGAGCCAGGAACCCGACAGGGTGCACAGGTAGGCCACCATCGCCTGGATCAGCGTCAGCGAAATTATGATCACCGCCCGCACCGCGGAGGTACGGACCGGATCGGGCAGCCGCCACCTCAGGGCCGGCTCCTCCACCCACAACTGCCGCACTGCCGTGCCCGCGTCGGGCCGCCGCCCCGCCCCGTCCGCCCGTCCCGCTGCCGCGTCTGCACGCCTGGCCGCCGCGTCCGCCCGCCTCGCCGCCGTGCCCGCCTCCGCCGGAAGCTCCTGCGCCTTCATGACCACTCCCCACCGCTCAACCCAGGCCCGTCCTACGCGCCTTCAGGAGTGACTGCCCGGCTTGTGCCGTTTTACGCAGCCACTGCTGCTCCCCTTACGTCTCCCCGTACACAAGGACGAACAATCAGCCCGAATGATTCCCGCCGAACGGACACGGAACGAACACTTCCAGCCATCCACCGAGGTCCGGAGGGCGCCTTCGGCCGGGTGTCCTGTGCCACAGGCGTGGTATCCAACTCCCGTGATTCCGGGACAAGTCATGATCGGTTCCTGAGGCATCGGCTGAAAACAGACCGGACGTCTCTTCGAGTTGCCGGTGGGTCAGTAGTAGGCTCACGCCGCTTGTTGACGTATTGCGTTGACGAATGCCCTGATGGATCAACCGGATCGACTAGACGGAACATCACCCCCGCCGCGCGGGGTTGAGCTGGGGGAGGCCATGCGCTTTCGCGGGAAGTCCATCCGCCGGAAGATCGTGGCGTTGTTGCTGGTGCCGCTCGTTTCCCTCACCGCGCTCTGGGGATTCGCGACGGTGCTGACCGGCCGCGAGGCGAGCGAGCTGCTGGACATCGCCTACGTCGTCGAGAAGATCGGGTCACCGGTCGAGGACGCCGTGCAGATCGTCCAGGAGGAGCGCCGCCAGACTCTGGTCTACCTCGCCGACGAGCGTGGCTCCGAGGCGCTCACGGCGCTGCGCGTCCAGCGCGACAGGACCGACGCCGCCGTCGCGAAGATCCGCGGCAACTCCCAGGACCCGGACGTCACCGGAGAGTTGAACCCGGCGGCCGCGCAGCGCCTGACCTCGCTCCTGGAGGCCTTCGACGGCATCACCGCCCTGCGCCGCTCCGTCGAGAACAGCACGCTCACCCGCAGCCAGGCCCTCACGCTCTACAACCGGCTCGTCGACCCCTGCCACACCTTCCTGGCGAACCTGCACGTGGTGCGCGACGTCGAGATGGACAAGCAGGGCCGCGCCCTCGTCGGCACTACCCGCGCCCGCGAGCTCCTCTCCCGCGAGGACGCCCTGGTCGCCTCCGCGCTCGTCGCCCGCGAGATCACCGCCGGAGAACTGCGCGACCTCACCGGGCTGATAGCCGGCCGCAAGATCCTCTACGACACCAGCCTGGAGCAGCTCCCCGCCTCCGACCGGCAGGACTACGAGCAGATCTGGAACGGCCCCGACACCGGTGCCCTGCTCGCCGCCGAGAAGCTCCTCCTCGAACAGGGCCCGAAACGCCGCCCCACGGCCGTCTCGACCGCCACTTGGAAGGACGCCGCACCGCCGGTCCTCGAACGCCTCGCCAGGCAGGGCGCCGAGACCAGCGACAACTACCAGGCGCGCGTCGAACCCGTCGCCTTCGGCGTCCTCCTCAAAGCGGGTGCCGCCGGCGTCCTCGGCTTCCTCGCCCTGATCGTCTCCGTAGTGGTGTCGGTACGCATCGGCCGCGAGCTCGTCCGCGACCTGAACCGCCTCCGCAAAGAGGCGCACGAGGCCTCCGGCGTACGCCTTCCGGCCGTCATGCGCAGACTCGCCGCGGGCGAGGCCGTCGACGTGGAGACCGAGGCACCGCGCCTGAGTTACGAGAAGGACGAGATGGGCCAGGTCGGCCAGGCCCTCAACACCCTCCAGCGGGCCGCCGTCGAGTCCGCCGTGCGCCAGGCCGACATGCGGCGCGGCGTCTCCGAGGTCTTCGTCAACCTCGCCCGCCGCAACCAGGTGCTGCTGCACCGCCAGCTGACGCTCCTCGACACCATGGAGCGCCGCACCGAGGACACCGACGAACTCGCCGACCTCTTCCGCCTCGACCACCTCACCACCCGCATGCGCCGGCACGCCGAGGGCCTGGTGATCCTCTCCGGCGCGGCCCCGTCCCGCCAGTGGCGCAAGCCCGTACAGCTGATGGACGTGGTGCGGGCCGCCGTCGCCGAGGTCGAGGACTACGAGCGCATCGAGGTACGGCGGCTGCCGCGGATCGGCGTGGGCGGCCCCGCCGTCGCCGACCTCACGCACCTGATCGCCGAACTCCTGGAGAACGCCACGGTGTTCTCGCCCCCGCACACCGCAGTCCAGGTGCTCGGCGAGCGCGTCGCCAACGGATTCACCCTGGAGATCCACGACCGGGGCCTCGGCATGGCCCCGGACGTCCTCCTCGATGCGAACCTGCGGCTCGCCGAGACCCCCGAGTTCGAGCTGTCCGACACTGACCGCCTCGGCCTCTTCGTCGTCAGCCGGCTCGCCCAGCGGCAGCACGTACGGGTCTCCCTCCAGCAGTCCCCGTACGGCGGCACCACGGCCGTCGTCTTCATCCCGGCCGCACTCCTCACCGAGGCCCCGGACACCGACGGCAGCGGCTTCCGCGTCGACCGCGAACCGGACCGGGCACAGGTGGGCGAGCCCGCCGCGACCGGCCAGGGCCGCCGCCGGGACCTGGCGGCCGTCGGCCGCCCGACGTCCGGCCGGCCGGTGCTGGACGGCCCCGTCGAGCTGGAACCGCCGTTGGGAACGCTGGGACTGGAACCCGCACCGATTCTCGGCTCCGCGTCGTCCGGCGGCCCGCTCGACGACCTGGACGACACCGAGAGCGAGCGCGGCGGCATCTTCCGGGCCAGGGGCCTGGAGAAGCCGCGGGGCCGCGACGCGCTCCGCCGCGGTCCCGGCGACGGCAAGAGCGCGGGCCGCGGTAACCCCCGGGGCCGCATCGCGGACGCGGCCCGGGTGCAGCACCAGCAGGCCGCCGACCTCGCCCAGGACGGCGCCGACACGGCCCGGCCCGGCGACCCGGTCCCGTTGCCCCGGCGCAAGCCGGCGCTGGTGGCCGAGCACGGCCGGCGCATCGGACGCCAGCAGCCCAAGGAATCCCGGCAGCCCGGCGGGACCCGGCGGCCCCGTGGTACGGACCGGCCGGAGAGCGGCCCCGAGGCGGAGACCGGGAGCAGCCAGGACACCACGGCTGCTCCGGCCGCCGGATCCCCCGCCCTGGGCGGCCTCCCGCGCCGGGTGCGCCAGGCGAGCCTCGCTCCGCAGCTGAAGAAGGAAGCCGAAGCGGCCACTGCCGCCGAGACCGTCCGCCCGATCCCCGAGGAGGAGCCCGAGCGCGACGCCGAAGAGGTACGCAGCCGGATGGCCTCGCTCCAGCGCGGCTGGCAGCGCGGCCGCCGCCAGAACGAGGCCGACACCGACACGACCGACACGACTGCCCCGGCCGACACGACCGCCCCGGCCGACACCGCCGGAACGGCCGGGACAGCATCAGGAACGACAGCAGAGGGGGACGGTCGATGACCGCACCGAACGCCGCAGCACACAATGGGTCGGGCCGGGGTTCCGGCGAGCTCAACTGGCTCCTCGACGAACTCGTCGAGCGCGTCGGCAGCATCCGCAAGGCGCTGGTGCTTTCCAGCGACGGGCTCCCCACCGGCGCCTCGAAGAGCCTGACGCGGGAGGACGGTGAGCACCTCGCCGCCGTGGCCTCCGGGTTCCACAGCCTCGCCAAGGGAGTCGGCCGGCACTTCGAGGCGGGCCGGGTCCGGCAGACCGTCGTCGAGCTCGACGACGCGTTCCTCTTCGTCACCGCGGCGGGCGACGGCAGCTGTCTCGCCGTCCTCTCCGACGCCGATTCCGATGTCGGCCAGGTCGCGTACGAGATGACGCTGATGGTCAAGCGTGTCGGCGCCCACCTCAGGACGGCGCCACGGACCGGTCTGCCCACCGGCGGGTGAGCGGACCCGGGATGAACGACGCAGGTACGGAGACGGGCCGGGCCGGGCCGCCGGACGCAACCGGGCCGACGACCCCCGGCGCGCCCAGGACCTCCGGCGCGCCCAGGACCCCCGGCGCGCCCAGGACCTCCGGCGTACCCAGGGTCCCGGGCGCACCCACGGGGCCCACCGGCTCCACGGGCCACGGCAGGAACCCGCGACACGGCTGGGACCAGGACCACAGCTGGGACCAGGACCACAGCTGGGACCAGGACCACGGCTGGGATCAGGGCACCGGCTGGGGCCAGGGCACCGGCAGAGCCTCGGCCCCCCGCCCGGACTCCCGCCCCGATCCGGGCAGACGGCAGCAGGAGGCCCCGCACTGGTTCGACGACGACGCGGGCCCCGTCGTACGCCCGTACGCGATGACCAGGGGGCGTACGAGCAGCGCGACCCGGCACCGTCTCGACCTCATCGCGATCGTGGTCCCGGAGCCCGCGGCCGACGACCCGGGCCGGGACCAGACGCTCGCCCCCGAGCACGTCGAGATCGTCGAACTGTGCAACGAAAGCCCGCAGTCGATCGCCGAACTGGCCGCGACCCTGGACCTGCCGGTCGGCGTCGTCCGGGTCCTGGTCGGCGACCTGGTCGAGGAGCAGCTCGTCCACGTCACCCGGCCGGTGGAGCCCGCCGAGCTGCCGGACGAGAGCCTGCTGCGCGAAGTGATCGACGGCCTCAGAGCCCTCTGAGGACACCGCCCAGCTCCGCACCAGTACCGCCCCAGTACCGCAACACCGCCCAGTACCGCGCGGACCCAGTCGTCCGCGCAGCGAGATCGGGAGAACCCAAACGATGGTCTTCGGGCGTTCCAGCCGCAAGAAGCGGCCCGTGGAACCGGTGACGCTGAAGATTCTGGTCGCCGGCGGATTCGGGGTGGGCAAGACCACCCTGGTCGGCGCGGTCAGCGAGATCAGACCCCTGCGTACCGAGGAGACCCTCAGTGAGGCGGGGCGGCCGGTCGACGACACCCACGGGGTCGAGACCAAGACGACCACCACCGTCGCCATGGACTTCGGGCGCATCACCCTACGCGAGGACCTCGTCCTCTACCTCTTCGGGACACCCGGCCAGGACCGGTTCTGGTTCCTGTGGGACGAGCTGGCGCAGGGCTCGCTCGGCGCGGTCGTGCTCGCCGACACCCGCCGGCTGGAGGACTGCTTCGCGGCCGTCGACTACTTCGAACGCCGCAGCATCCCCTTCACGGTCGCGGTCAACTGCTTCGAAGGTGCGGACCGGCATCCCGCCGAGACGATCAGTGCGGCCCTCGACCTCGACCCGGACGTCCCCGTCATGCTGTGCGACGCACGTGACCGCGAGTCCGTGAAGAACGTCCTCATCGCGGTCGTGGAGCACGCGCTGGAGGTTTCCGCGAGCCGCCGCAGGGCAGCCGCGGCGGTCACCTCATAGAGGCGTCGGCGTCTCAGGGAGCCTTCTGGAGCCGCCGCCACCTCATAGAGGCGTCGACGGCTCGCAGCGCCGGCGGTCCGCAGCGCCGGCGGTCCGCAACCGCGAAGCGGCCCGCACCCCCGCCGACTGGGGTGCGGACCGCGGCAGTTGGCCCTCCCGCGCGTCGCGCACGACACCGCACATCACCGCGATGTCACCGCGCGACGCAGGACGATCGTAGTGCGGTTACTCCTGTCCGTCCTCCTGCCAGCCGAAGCTGCGCTCCACCGCCTTGCGCCAATTCCGGTACTCGCGGTCCCGCTCCGGCGCACCCATCCGCGGTGTCCACTCCACATCGCGCTGCCAGTGCGCCTTCAGCTCGTCCAGGTCCGACCACACCCCGGTCGCCAGACCGGCGGCGTACGCGGCCCCCAGACAGGTCGTCTCCGACACCTTCGGCCTGATCACGGGCACGTCCAGGACATCCGCCTGATGCTGCATCAGCAGATTGTTGACGGTCATCCCGCCGTCCACCTTCAGCGTGGTGATCGGCACGCCGGAGTCCTGGTACATGGCGTCGACGACCTCGCGGGTCTGCCAGCTCGTCGCCTCAAGCACCGCCCGCGCGAGATGCGCCTTGGTGACGTAACGGGTCAGCCCGGTGACCACCCCGCGCGCGTCCGAGCGCCAGTAGGGCGCGTACAGGCCGGAGAACGCCGGGACGATGTACGCCCCGCCGTTGTCGTCCACGCTCGCCGCGAGTGGCTCGATCTCGTCGGCGCTGTGGATGATGCCGAGCTGGTCGCGGAACCACTGCACCAGCGCACCCGTGATCGCGATCGAGCCCTCCAGGCAGTAGACCGGCGCGTCGCTGCCGATCTTGTAGCCCATGGTGGTGAGCAGTCCGTGCTTCGAAGGGACCGGCCGGTTGCCGGTGTTCAGGAGCAGGAAGCTGCCCGTCCCGTACGTGTTCTTGGCCGTCCCCGTGTCGTAGCAGGCCTGCCCGAAGACCGCCGCCTGCTGATCGCCCAGCGCGGACGCCACCGGCACCCCGGCGAGCTGCCCGACGGCCGTCCCGTACACCTCGGCGGACGACCTGATCTCCGGCAGTACGGCCTCGGGGACCCGCATCGCGGCGAGGATCTCCTGGTCCCACTGGAGGGTCTGGAGGTTCATCAGCATGGTCCGCCCGGCGTTGGTCACGTCGGTGACGTGCACACCGCCCTGGGTGCCGCCGGTGAGGTTCCAGATCAGCCACGAGTCGATCGTGCCGAAGGCGATCTCGCCGCGCTCGGCCCGGTTCCGCAGCCCGGGGACGTTGTCGAGCAGCCAGGAAGCCTTCGGCCCGGAGAAGTAACTCGCCAGCGGCAGGCCCGTCTTGTCGCGGAACCGGTCCTGCCCGTCCGCGCCGCCCAGCTCGGTGCAGAGCGAGGAAGTGCGGGTGTCCTGCCAGACGATCGCGTTGTGCACGGGCTTTCCGGTCGCGCGGTCCCACAGCACGGTCGTCTCGCGCTGGTTGGTGATGCCCAGCGCGCTCAGCTGGTCCGCGCGCATGCCCGCCTTGGCGAGCGCCCCTGCGACGACCGCCTGCACCTTGGACCAGATCTCGGTGGCGTCGTGCTCGACCCAGCCCGGCTTGGGGAAGATCTGGCGGTGCTCGCGCTGGTCGACGGCGACGATCGCACCGTCGTGGTCGAAGATGATGCAGCGGCTGGACGTGGTGCCCTGGTCGATCGCCGCGACGTACTTCTCGCTGCTGTCGGTCATGAGGTCCCCTCGGTCGGAAGCTGCGGGTGGACTGGAAAGCCAGGTTCTAGAAAGCCAGGTTGTAGACGAGGCCGCCCAGGGTGCCGCCGATCAGTGGGCCGACCACCGGCACCCAGGCGTAACCCCAGTCGGAGGTCCCCTTGTTGGGGATCGGCAGCACGGCGTGCATGAACCTCGGGCCGAGGTCGCGGGCCGGGTTGATGGCGTAACCCGTGGGCCCGCCGAGCGACAGACCGATGCCGACGACGAGGAACGAGACGACCAGCGTCTGGGTTCCGGATGTCCCCAGCCCCTTCGTCATCCCGAAGGCCAGCACGGGCAGCACCAGCGCGAACGTCGCGATGGCCTCGGTGAGGAGGTTGGCGACCGGGTTCCGGATCTCCGGGATGGTGGAGAAGATGCCCAGCGTCGGCAGGGCCTCCTTCTTCTCCCGGTTGGCGCCGAACTGCGCGTAGTAGACCAGCCAGGTCAGTACGGCACCGATCATGGCGCCGACCATCTGCCCGAGGACGTACACCCAGACCTGGCTCCACCTGCCGGTGTCGACGGCTATGCCGAGGGTCACCGCCGGGTTGAGGTGGCCGCCGGACAGCGGCGCCGCGGTGTACGCCCCGGCCATGACGCCGAAGCCCCAGCCGAACGCGATGACCACCCAGCCGGCGGCCTTCGCCTTGGAGAATCTGAGGGTGACGGCGGCGCACACACCCGCGCCGAAGAGGATGAGGATCGCGGTACCGATCAACTCACCGCGGAAGACTTCCCAGTTGCTCCAGTTGCTCATGAGGTGGCGGCTCCTAGGCTTCGCCCGGGGTGGGCCCCGGTCCTGAGGGTGCAGGGGGAGTACCCGGCGGAGGGAGGCCGTGACCGCGGAGCCGGAAGCAGAGGGTCCCGTTCCCCCACCGGTGTCCGCCGTACGCGCCGAGCGTGCTGCCGGGCCGGTCGGGACCGCCGGTGGGGGAGGGCACGGCGCGGCAGAGCCCCGCGCACGCCGGGCCGGAGGTGCAGGCGACGCCGACTGACAACGGGAAGTGTTCACCGGCGGTGATGGAGCGTCAAGGAGCTGGACAGCAACGGGTGTTGACCCTCAAGCGGGCTTCTGCGTTCCGCCAGTGGAGCCGGCGGGGTCGACTGTCGGGGGCCGCGCTCAGTGGCTGCTCAGCGGTGATCGGCGAGCCACTTCGCCGCGGTCTCGGCGAGCTCCCGGTCACGCCCCGCCAGCATCATCCGGATCATCTGTGCGTCGCCGCGCAGCGACCAGGCGGGGTTGCCGAAGGTGGCGGGGTTGTTCTTCTCGATCAGGAAGTGGGCGGGCCAGGCCGTGCCGTACCCGATGAGCGGCAGCGCGGCCGCATACCGCCTCCGACCGCGCGCCAGGCCGTACGCGGCGACGGCGAGCCCGGTCAGGGTGCCGGTCAGATGGATCCAGCGGGTGGCGGCGCGGGAGTGCATGGCGACGTAGAAGGGCCAGAAGTCCTCGTACGAATCAAAGGTCCGCTCCTCGGCCTGTGCGACGGGGCTCTGCGGCATGGAGGTCTGCGGCATGGAGGTCTGTGGCATGGAGGTCGGCGTCATGGGGGCACGGTATTCGTTCGCAGGAATTCGCGAAACGGAGAACCGGATATGGGGATTCGGCGTCCGGTAGGAGAGAGCGGGCTGCCGGGGCCGACGGGGGTGGTCCTGGCAGCCCGCTCGGTTGCACCGAACACCGAAGTGTTCAATGCCCGACTCGATCTCCGACCCAGTGCCCGACTCAGTGCCCGACTCAGTGCCCGGCGACGGACCGCCGCGCGACCGGGAAGTCGAAGTAGGTGTCGGGGAAGAGCTCCGGCTTGTGCGTGAAGTGCCACCACTCCTCGGGCAGATTGGTGAACCCCTGCGCGGCAAGAGTGCTCTTCAACAACTGCCTGTTCGACCGCTGCATGCCCTGCACGCGGGGGTCGTCGGTGTGCGACAGAGTGTCGAAGCAGTCGTAACCGGTCCCCATATCAACGGAGTTGTCAGGAAAGCGCTCACTCTTGGGCGCGAAACAGGGCTTCAGCTTCTCGCCCGGTACGTACGGCCTGGTGGGCCCGGCAGGCAGCCGGACGATCGTCAGGTCGACCGTGCTGCCCCGGCTGTGCCCGGACTTCTCCGCGATGTAACCGTCCGCGAACAGCCGCGACTTGTCGACCCGGGGATAGAACTCGCCCTTCATGGCCGTGTCGTCGAGGTCCTTGGCCCACCGTACGAAGTGGTCGACGGCGCGCTGCGGGCGGTAACAGTCGTACACCTTGAGGGTGTAGCCGGAGCGGAGCAGCGTGCGCTGGGCCTTCTTCAGTGCCTGCGCGGCGGGACGGGTCAGGATGCACACCGGCTGCCGGTACCCGTCCACGGCCTCGCCCATGAAGGTGTGGTCGGTGGCGTACCGCATGTCCTGAAGGATCGTCGGGTCCACGGACCGCAGCGACACGAACGCTTCGGGAGCCCCGGCATGCTTCGGCCGCTGTGCCTGTGCCTGTGCCTGGGCGGGGGAGGGGGCGGCAGCGACGGTCAGGAAGGCTAGGGCGGCGGCGCCGAAGGCGCACAGGGCGGAACCAAGTCGTCGTCTCATGCGCCCCGTTTACCACCCCGCGCCCCTCGGGGAAACCCCACTGAACGTCCCGAGTCAGGGACGCCCGGCCCGGGCCCCCGACCCCACCCAGCGGATCCTGCCTGCCGCGCTGCGCCCCTCTGCTCACCTGCCCCTTCCGTCCGCAGGAGAGCCCCCACCGACACCACGCAGCCCTGGCGGAGCAGAAGAGACCCCTCCATTGCCCCCGATCCGCCGGACAGGCCCCACGAACAAGCCCTAAAGTCGCGCCGTGAACCACTCCCACCACTCCCACCATTCCCACTGCGCCCACTGCGGCGCGCCGTACGCGGAGACCGCAGGATGGCCCCGTACCTGCGCCGAGTGCGGCGAAACGGCGTACCGCAACCCACTGCCGGTGGCGGTCGCGCTGCTCCCTGTGAGATCGCCCGAGGGAACCGGCCTGGTGGTGATCACCCGCACCATCGAACCGTGCCGTGGCGGTATCGCCCTGCCCGGCGGCTTCATCGACCACGGCGAGGACTGGCGGGACGCGGTCGTGCGCGAACTCCACGAAGAAACCGGAATCGAGGCCCCGGCCACGGAGGTCCGCCTCGCCGACGCCCTGAGCTCCCCGGCCGGCCACCTGCTCCTCTTCGGCCTGCTGCCCACCCGCGACGCCTCCGACCTCCCACCACCGGCCCCCACCCTCGAAACCACGGGCTGGCACCTCCTGCACACCCCGAAGCCCCTGGCCTTCCCTCTCCACACCCAGGCCGCCCACTCGTGGTTCACCGGCCTGTACACCTGACCTCGCCCCTCCTTTGAACCAGGTCGGCGAAGTAGCTGTCTGGGGTGTTGTCGTTTCGGGTGGCGATGCCGCGGCCTTGAGCTTGTTGGTCAGCAGTTCGACGGCGTTTCCCTCCTTGCGGAAGTCGGCGTCGTGGCCGACAGGTCGATTGAGTGCCTGTGTCATTTCCCTTGGCTGGTGACGCACGGTGAGGATGAGATGGCAGGCTCCTCGTGTCCACCCCGGACAGTCTCTCGCCGTGGTGACCTGGCGGTTGACTTGCAGGTGAATCGTTGTCTGCGTACTTCCGGGTGACCGATCCGGGCCCGCCGCCATCGGATGATGGGCTCTTCAGAAACCACATACCGATGGAAATGGTGGCAGCTCATGGGTTCGAAGGCGTCGTTGCTCGCGTTCGCGCGGGAGACACCTCGTGCGGCGCTTCGGCCTGGCCTGGTGGCTGATGAGGCGGAGGCTCGGCTCCTGGTCAGCGAGGTACTGGCGCTGGAAGGCGTGGAACCGGCTGGCCCGCGAGTGCTGGACGGGGCGGTCCGGCCGGAGCTCGGGATGGTCTGTGCCGGGCGGTTCGCTGACGTTGATGTCCTTACGTCGCAAGACCTGGGCCGGGCTCGTCCTAGTGAGCTGGCAGAGTACATTCCTCGTTCCGCTCACCCGAGGGCCTTCGCGGTGGCCATGGACAGTGCGGTGGACTGGATGGGGTTCGCTCTGTGGGAGCACGGCACGCTCGTGCGGAGCCTGAGCCTTGCCCCGGATGAGGGCATCATCGAGCAGATCGGCAACCCGCTGCCGGTGGAGCGGGACTTCTGGGCCGAGCAACACCCCGTGGTGCATGCACCCGGCTACCCCCTGCCCTTCCACCCGCTGGAGCTGGGCAACGAAGTTCTGCGGGTCTTCTTCGGGTTCGTCCTCGAAGGCCGGGTCGACGACGACTGCTTCCATCCCGAAGACGTCACACTGTCAGCCTTCCGGGAAGCAGATCAACAGGTTCGGCAGGCGGAGCTGCGGGCCGCAGCCAGGCGCATGGTGCGAGTGAACAAGTAGATCTTGAGTTGCTTCGCCGACCGTCAGCGCAGGGGGGCAGAGGCGAGACGAATCGTCTGCGGTTGCATCCTGATGCGGATCGGTGCGGGCTTGCCGGTCGGCTTCACCGGCTCGGGGAGGTGCGGCGCCGTCCGGCTACTTGGTGGCTTCGTTGTTCCGAGCGGTGAGCTGGGAGAGGGCGGGTAGGCCCAGGAAGACGGGGGACTGTTTCCTCTCTTGCTGGGCTTCGATCTGGGCGATCTTGTCTTCGGCGGCGGCGAGGCTGTCAGCCCGGCGCATGCCTCCTCACCTCACTCCACTCCACCGCGCCCCTCACTCCACCCCACCCCTCACCCGAACCTCAAAGCCCACCTCGCCTCCCCCTTCCCGCTCCACCACAACCCGCCCCTCCCGCACCTGGGAGGTGAACCGCTCGACCTGCGGCTGCTCCCACCCCTCACCCGCATCCCGTACCACCAGCCCGCTCCCGGTACGCCCCGGCGCCGGAGCCCACACCTCCAGTTCGAGCCCGCCCTTTCCGTCCCGCACCGGAATCACCGCTCCGCCCCTCGCCAGCACGGGAATGCGGGACCCCACCCCGCCCGGCCCCATCACCCCGGCCCCCGCCGCACCAGACCCCCCGCTGCCAACTCCCGGCGCATCCAGCAGTACCTGCCCCGGCCCCTCGTAGGCCTCTCCGGTCAAGGTGTCGTACCACCGCCCCCGCGGCAGCCGCACCGCCCGCCGGTCCGCCCCCGGCTCCAGCACTGGCGCCACCAAGAACGAGTCCCCCAACAGGAACGCGTCCTCGCAGTCCCGCAACGCCCGATCGTCCGGCGCACCCCACCACACGGGCCGCACATAGGGCGCGCCGGTGAGCCGCGCCAGATGTGACAGCGTCACGAAGTACGGCCGCAGCCGCTCCCGTTCGGCCAGCGCCGCCCGCGCGTGCTCCAGCACCCGCGGCCCGAACTCCCACGGCTCCCGCCGCCCCGCGTCGATCGCCGCATGCGTACGGAACAACGGCAGATACGCCCCCAACTGGAACCACCGCAGATACAACTCAGCCCCCGGACTCCCACCGAACCCGCCCACATCCGGCCCGGAATACGGAACTCCGCACAGGCCGAGCCCCAGCACCAGCGACAACGACGCCCGCAAGCCGGGCCACTCGGTCGTCACGTCCCCCGACCAGGTCCCTCCATAGCGCTGCATCCCCACCCACCCGGACCGGGAGAACAGGAACGGCCGCTCCTCGGGCCGCAGCCGCCGCAAACCCTCGTAGCCGGCCCGCGCCATCGCCAGCCCATACACGTTGTGCGCCTCGCGATGATCACCGCCCCGCCCTTCCAAGACGTGGCGCGCGGACCGGGGGAGCGTCGGATCCCCGAACGCGGAGAACGACACAGGCTCGTTCATGTCGTGCCACACGCCGGAAAACCCCTGCTCCAGCCGCTCCGCGTACAGACCTCCCCACCAGTCCCGCACTTGCGGATCGGTGAAGTCCGGGAAGGCACACTCCCCGGGCCACACCTCGCCCCGCACCTCCCGCCCCCGCCCATCGCGTACGAAGGCCCCGGCCTCGACCCCACTGTCGTACACGGCATTCCCGGGCTCCGCCCGCACCGCCGGATCCACGATCGACACCAGCCGTACGCCCTTGTCCCCCAACTCCCGCGCCATCCCGGGAAGATCGGGAAACACCTCCCGGTCCACGGTGAACACCCGATGCCGGTCGTAGTGGTCGATGTCCAGGTGCAGCGCGGACAGTGGAAGCCCCCGCTCCCGGTAGCCGGCGGCTACCCGCCGTACTTCCTCCGCGCTCCCGAACCCCCACCTGGCGTGCTGCGGCCCGAGCGCCCAGGAGGGTGGCAGCGCGGGCCGGCCGGTCAGCGCCGTCCATCCGTGCAGCACCCGCGCGGGCGTGCCGACCACGACCCAGCACCTCAACGGCCCGCCAGTCATGCGTACTTCACTGCACCCCCACCGGTCGTGCCCCGAGCCGCCGCCCTCCTCACCCTCACGCAGCACGACGCGGCCGTCCCAGGTGTTGTCGTAGAACGCGAGGTGCGTCCCCGCGTCGGACACCACGAACTGCACCGGCATCGTGAGATACAGCGGGTCGTCCCCCGGCCCGAACCGTCCGCCGGGGTCGGTGTTCCACAGCCGGTACGTCCCGTCCCGCAGCCGAGGCCCGCCGGCCCGCCCACCGAGCCCGAAGAACCGCGCGTCCGCAGGCACCTCGGACCGCTGCAACCACCGCCCCACGTAACCCACACCATCAGCCCTCCCACCCCCTCCCACCCCACCAGACAAACCACCCCCACCCCCTGCTCCGGCCTGCCCCCCTGCTCGTACTCCAGCCCCATCTCCGACCCCTGCTCGTACTCCAGCCCCATCTCCGACCCCTGCTCGTGCTCCAGCCCCATCTCCGGCCTCGGCTCGTGCTCCAGCCCCATCTCCGGCCTCGGCTCGTGCTCCAGCCCCATCTCCGGCCTCGGCTCGTGCTCCTGCCCGTGCCTGTGCTCCAGCCTCAGCACCTGCCCGTGCTCCTGCCCCCGCCCGTGCCCGTGCCCGCGCTCCAGCCCCAGCTCCGATCCTTGCCCGTGCTTCGACCTCGGCCCGTGTTCCGGCCCGTGCCCGTGCCTCCGCACCTGCTCGTGCTCCGGCCCCCGCCCGTGTTCCTGCTCCATCCCCGGCCCGTGCCCCTGCTCCGGACCCTTCCCGTGCCCCTGCTTCTGCCTCGGCCTCTGTGGCGTCCCCGTCGCCGCGTCCGTCCCCGGCTTCGCGTCCGGCTAGGGCTCCGCCCTCTGCCTCTGCCCCTGCCTCCGGCTTTGCCCCGACCTCCGCCTCTGCCCCGGCCCCCGGCTCTGCCCCGGTCCCTGCAGCGTCCCCAGCCCGGCCCCCGCCCCCGCCCCCTGCCTCCGAGGCGGCTCCAGCCCCGGCCCCAACTGCGGCTTCGGCCCCGGCGTTGTCTCCGGTCCCTGCTGGGACTCCAGTCCCTGCCCGAGCCCGAGCCCGAGCTCCTGCCTCTGCCCCTGCCCGTCCGGCCTCATCGGCCAAGGCCCTTGCTGCGGCTGCGGCCTTGGCCCCGGCTTCGACTACGCCCCGGGCGCGGGCCCGCGCCCCGCCGCCGCTGCCCCCGCTGCGACCCTCGTCGTCACCCGCGCCACCACTCTCCCCGCCGCCCCCGCTGCCACCCTCGTCCTCGTCCTCACCCGCGCCACCACTCTCCACCGGCTCCCACCACCGCGGCGGCAGCTCCCGCCGCAGCAACACCCCGCCCGGCGTCCGGACCTCGATCGCGCCGTGCCGGGAGACCGCGACCGTCACCCGTTCCGACACGACCTGCCACCCGCCGTCCTTGTCCGGCTCCAGCACGACCCGGACATCCGGATCGGGGCACAACCCGGCCAACGCGTACGAAGGCTCCGGCCCGGCCCCGTCCCACCCCCAGAACACCGCGCCGCCCGCGACAACCAGAATCCGCAGCTCGGACCGCGCGAACCGGACGATCCCACCCCCGGGGAGTGCCTCCGCTCCTGTCACCGCGCCCGGCACACGTGCCCGCTCGGCCGTACGCGGAGGCAACCCCCAGGCATCCGTACGCCGCCGGCGCCAAGCAGCCCGCACGGACCGCAGCCCCTGCACGGAACCGACCATCTTCATCGAGCGCAACAGGTCATGACCGTCCATGCCTCTCACCCTGCCACCCGCCCTCCCGCCAATGCCCGCCGTTCAACTTCCGTTCACCCACCCCACAACCCCGGCCCCACCGCCATGTCTCACCCACCCATGGACTGGTGCGCCTCCGCCCGAGGACGCCACCTGCCACCCAGCAACGGCACACGCCACGCCGCGCCACACCACGCCACCGCCCGGGTACGCAGCTGGTGCTGCCGTTCTGCGGGCAGCCGAGCCACCCTCACAAGGAGCCGCGCAACGCCCACCCCCGCAACGCCCCCCCTGCGCACCCCTCACCCCGAACACGCCCGCCCCACACACGCCCACCCACCCTGGTGCAGAAGTCGATCACATGGCATCGTCCCCTCCAGTCCGCCCCACCCCAGCCCCACCGCAGAGCCGCCCAACCGCAGAGCCGCAGAGCCGAAAAATCCGGGAGCCACCCCATGTCCTCAGCCCCAGCGACGAACCCCGCGTCCCAGCCCGCCCCCCTCTGGCAGCCGGGCCCCGACCGCATCGCCGAGGCAGCGGTCACCCGTTTCCAGGCCTGGGCCGCCGACCGCTACGGCGCCCCCGCAGAAGGCGGCTACGACGCCCTCCACCGCTGGTCCGTCACCGAACTCGACACGTTCTGGAAAGCCGTCGCCGACTGGTTCGACATCCGCTTCTCCACCCCGTACGAGAAGGTCCTCGGCGACCGCACCATGCCCGGCGCCGAATGGTTCCCCGGCGCCACCCTCAACTACGCCGAGCACGCCCTGCGCACCGCCGAGGATCCGGCCCGCGCCGACGACCCCGCCCTGCTGCACGTCGACGAGTCCCAGAACCCCGAGCCCGTCACCTGGTCCGAACTCCGCCGCCAGGTCGGCTCCCTGGCCGCCGAGCTCCGCGCCCTCGGCGTGCGACCCGGAGACCGCGTCAGCGGCTACCTCCCCAACATCCCCCAAGCGATCACCGCCCTCCTCGCCACCGCCGCAGTCGGCGCCGTATGGACCTCCTGTGCCCCCGACTTCGGCGCTCGCAGCGTCCTCGACCGCTTCCAGCAGGTCGAGCCGGTCGTCCTGTTCGCCGTCGACGGCTACCGCTACGGCGGCAAGACCCACGACCGCACGGACACCGTCGCCGAACTCCGCCGCGAACTCCCGACCCTCCGCGCGGTCGTCCACATCCCCCTGCTCAATACACCCGCCCCCTCCGGCACTCTCGAATGGTCATCCCTCACTCAGAGTGACAACGAGCCGGTCTTCGAGCAAGTTCCCTTCGACCACCCCCTCTGGGTTCTCTATTCGTCCGGCACCACCGGCCTCCCCAAGGCCATCGTCCAGTCCCAGGGCGGCATCCTGCTCGAACACTTCAAGCAGATCGGCCTGCACTGCGACCTCGGCCCCGACGACCGCTTCTTCTGGTACACCTCCACCGGCTGGATGATGTGGAACTTCCTCGTCTCCGGCCTGCTCACGGGCACCACGATCGTTCTGTACGACGGCAGCCCCGGCTTCCCCGACACCGGAGCCCAGTGGTCGATCGCGGAGCGCACCGGAGCCACCCTCTTCGGCACCTCCGCCGCGTACGTCATGGCCTGCCGCAAAGCAGACATCCATCCGGCAGCCGACCACGACCTCTCCCGCATCAAATGCGTGGCCACGACCGGCTCCCCGCTCCCGCCCGACGGCTTCCGCTGGCTGCACGACGAGTTCGCGGAGTCCGGCCACGACCTGTGGATCGCCTCCGTCAGCGGCGGCACCGACGTCTGCAGCTGCTTCGCCGGCGCCGTGCCCACCCTCCCGGTGCACATCGGCGAGCTCCAGGCCGCCTGCCTCGGTACGGACCTCCAGGCCTGGGACCCCCAGGGCAAGCCCCTCACCGCCGAGGTCGGCGAACTCGTCGTCACCAACCCCATGCCGTCCATGCCGATCCGCTTCTGGAACGACCCCGACGGCACCCGCTACCACGACAGCTACTTCGACGCGTACCCCGGCATCTGGCGGCACGGCGACTGGATCACGATCACCGACCACAACTCCGTGATCATTCACGGCCGTTCGGACTCCACCCTCAACCGAGGCGGCGTCCGCATGGGATCCGCAGACATCTACGAGGCCGTCGAACGCCTCCCCGAGATCCGCGAATCCCTCGTCATCGGCCTCGAAGAGCCCAACGGCGGCTACTGGATGCCGCTCTTCGTCCACCTCGCCGAAGGCGCCGTACTGAACGACGAGCTCCGCACCCGCATCAAGAACACCATCCGCGCCGAACTCTCCCCCCGCCACGTCCCCGACGAAGTCATCGAAGTCCCCGCCGTGCCGCACACCCTCACCGGCAAGCGCATCGAGGTCCCGGTGAAGCGACTCCTCCAGGGCGCCCCCCTCACGAAGGCGGTCAACCCGGGCTCCGTCGACAACATCGAACTCCTCCACTTCTACGAGGACCTCGCCCGCACCCGCCGCTGAGACGACGCATCGAGCGATCGCTCAACCCGTACGCGGCCTCGGACCCACTCAGCACCTCCACGAAGTCCGAGGCCGCCCACATCACCCCGACTCACCGAACCGGCATTGTCAGACCCCGCGGTTACTGTGAGTGAGCAATGATCGACCGCGCTCAGGGGGAGCAATGGAGCACACCAGGAACGACCGGAAGCAGAACCGCACCACCAAGTCCATGCGCCGCACCCTGCGTCGCGAAGTGCCCAGCACCGTGGGCCTGCTGGCCGACGCCGAGGACTTCGCGGCCATGACGAGGTACCGCACCTTCACCTTCGAGGACCACCCCACCTACCTCCAGCAGGTCGACGCCCTGCTCAAGACTCTGGCGGCCCAGGGCCTGCACACCAGCGTCGCCCTCTTCGACCCGGAAGAATTCACCGAGTTCTGTACGGCGGCGGGGCTCGACCCCGACCGGCCGGCGACCCGGGCCCGCTTCACGGCGCACACAGCGGCCCACGGCGCCTGCGTCCCGTACACGGGCCAGCCGCTCGACAGCCTCGTGCCCACCCTCATCAACGAAGCGGTCCGGCAGGCCACTTGGGACTGCGCGAGCCTGCTCCTGGCCGACCTCGGCAGTTGCGCCGAATGCGGCGAGGACATCGGCCGTGAAGCCTTCGAGCGCTCCTCGCACCTCCTCGTCGCCCTGTTGAAGGGAGCGGGCACCGGCATTCACCACCTCGTGTGCAGCGTCCCCGCCGAGGTGGAACAACTCCTCGCCGTCCTCCACGTAGAAGTGGCCGAGGACGGGATCCCCGAACTCGACGACGACGAGGGAGCCGAATTCGTGACGGTCCTCGCCGCGGGTGTCGCTCTCGAAAGCCCCGGCGGAATCGTCCTGCGGACCACCCGCGACGGCGAACCGGACCGGGTGCACGGCTGGCGCCTCGACCGGGGCCGCCTCGCCGCCCTGACCGCGGGCGAGGTCTTCAGCGCCTACTGCACGGACGCCGAGACCGGCGAACCGGTGTCCCCGGAACCAGGCGTCGAGTACTGCGCGGGCTACACCCTCGACGACACCCCCGGCGGCCGCCACTGAAAAAGCGGAGGAAGCCGAAAAGCCCGAAGGGGCTGCCGGTTGTTACCGGCAGCCCCTTCGGACCCAGGAAAACGTCAACGCTGTCGGGTCACTCCCCGGACAGCACCGCCTGTGCAGCCACCCGGGCCTCTTCGGCGGTGTCCACGGCACGCGCCGCGGCAGCCGCACGCTCGCACTGCGCCAGCGTGTACTTCGCCAGCGTCGCGCGCACGTACGGAATGGCCTTCGCGCCCATGGACAGGGAGGTGACACCCAGACCGGTCAGCACACACGCCAGCAGCGGGTCGGCAGCAGCCTCGCCGCACACACCGCAGCTCTTGCCCTCGGCCCTGGCGGCATCGGCCGAAGCCGCCACCAGGTCGAGCAGCGCGGGCTGCCACGGGTCCTGCAGCCGCGACACCGCACCGACCTGACGGTCGGCGGCAAAGGTGTACTGGGCCAGGTCGTTGGTCCCCAACGAAAGGAACTCGACCTCCTGCAGGATGGACCGGGCCCGCAGCGCGGCGGACGGAATCTCCACCATCGCACCGAACTTCGCCTGCAGCCCGGCCGCACGGCACGCGTCCGCGAACGCCTTGGCGTCCGTGCGGTCCGCGACCATCGGCGCCATGACCTCCAGGTACACGGGCAGACCCTCGACGGCCTTGGCCAGCGCGGTCAGCTGCGTCCGCAGCACCTCCGGGTGCTCCAGCAGCGACCGCAGACCACGCACGCCCAGAGCCGGGTTCGGCTCCTCGGCCGGCGTCAGGAAGTCGAGCGGCTTGTCCGCACCGGCATCCAGCACACGCACGACCACACGGCCCTCGGGGAAGGCCTCCAGCACCTTGCGGTACGCCTCGACCTGCGACTCCTCCGAAGGAGCCTGCTTGCTGTCGTCGAGGAAGAGGAACTCGGTCCGGAACAGACCGACGCCCTCGGCACCCGCCTCCACGGCAGCCGGCACGTCCGCCGGACCACCGATGTTGGCGAGCAGCGGCACCTTGTGACCGTCGGACGTGGCACCGGGACCGGTCGACGCGGCCAGCGCGGCCTTGCGCGCGGCGGCCGCGGCCTCCAGCTCGGCCTTCTTCTCGGCACTCGGCTCGACGAAGACGTCGCCCGTGCTGCCGTCGACGGCCACGACCGTGCCCTCGGCCAGTTCACCGGCGCCGGGCAGCGCCACCACGGCAGGCACACCGAGCGCCCGCGCGAGGATCGCGCTGTGGCTGGTCGGCCCGCCCTCTTCGGTCACGAACCCGAGCACCAGCGCCGGGTCGAGCAGAGCGGTGTCCGCAGGAGCCAGGTCCCGCGCGATGAGCACGTACGGCTCGTCGCTGTCGGGCACACCCGGCATCGGAACGCCCAGCAGACGGGCGACGATACGATTCCGCACGTCGTCGAGGTCGGCCACCCGGCCGGCCAGGTACTCCCCGGCACCGGCGAGCAGCGCACGGTACGCGGCGAACGCGTCGTACACACCGCGCTCGGCAGTGCTGCCGACAGCGATCCGGCGGTCCACATCGGCCATCAGCTCGGGGTCCTGGGCCATCAGCGCCTGAGCCTCGAGAACAGCCTGAGCCTCACCGCCCGCCAGGTTGCCCCGCGCCATCAGATCGGCCGCCACAGCTTCCACGGCCTGGCGGGCACGCCCCTGTTCGCGCTCCGCCTCCTCCGCGGGAATCTGCTTGGCCGGCGGCTCGAGAACCGCCGTACCCATGTGCCGAACTTCGCCGATCGCCACACCGTGGCTCACGCCGACGCCTCGCAGCGTTGTCTCCATTTCACCGTCTCCGCTAGTTGCGACGGACCGTGCCGCCGCGTTGGATGTACTACCCGCCGTCACTACGGCGCTGACGTCTACTTCCAGCTGAAGAGAGTGTCGCCAACCTTGACGTCGCTGTCCTCGGCCAGGTCCGACAGCGCATCGGCAGTGGCTTCGAGCGCCACCACGGGGCATACGGGCGACTTGCCGGCGGCCTCGACGGCGGCCGGGTCCCAGCGCACGATGTCCTGCCCGCGCGTCACGTTGTCACCCTTGTTCACGAGGAGCTCGAAGCCCTCGCCGTTCAGCTGCACGGTGTCGATACCGAGGTGGGTGAGCACACCGTGGCCCTCGGCGTCGACGACGACGAACGCGTGCGGGTGCAGGGAGACGACAACACCGTCGACGGGCGACACGGCCGCGGAGGGCTCGCGCACGGGGTCAATAGCGGTGCCGGGACCGACCATCGCTCCGGAGAACACGGGGTCGGGGACTGCGGCGAGTCCGATGACGCGGCCTTCAAGAGGGGACGTCACGCTGGTCATGGGGCCTCCCAGGGGCGGAGTTTGTGCGGTGCCGTCACTACCTGTCCTGGACGGCATACCTGCTTCAGAGGGTAAGTCATAAGAAGTCCCGGTTCCGCATGAGAGGTGCCGCTTGGACGACCTTGGGACGCACCGGAAACGATTTGCCTCAACAACCGGCGCCATGTACTGTCGTAACCCTGCCTGACCCCAACACGTACTCGCTCTCTTGCGGGTCGTTGTGTCGGCAGCGCCTCTTGAATGTCGATCCTATCCCGGATCTCTCTTCTGCATGCAGTGGAATGGGTGGTCAGGGAAATGGAAAAGCCCTGATAGAGTCGGAACCGCCGGAAAGGGAAAACGCGAAAGCGCAGAACCTGGAAAGCACCGAGGAAATCGGAACGGAAACGGTCTGATAGAGTCGGAAACGCAAGAACAGAACAAAATGAAACACCGAACGAAAACGTCCGGAGGAAAGCCCGCGAGGGTGAGTACAAAGGAAGCGTCCGTTCCTTGAGAACTCAACAGCGTGCCA
>NZ_JBEZKB010000030.1:0-105478 GCF_040651475.1 Streptomyces sp. NPDC048442 | reverse complement strand
CTGCAGGGGGGACCCTGTGGGAGAGTAGGACGCCGCCGAACAATTATTGTGGGATAGCCCCGCACCAGGAAACTGGTGCGGGGCTTTTCTGCGTTCACGGAGTCGATTACTCTGACTGCGTCGGCGCGTACCCGATCTCGGGGCGCGACCCATTTATCGCTGGAGTGTGACGCCGTGCTGCGCACCATGTTCAAGTCCAAGATCCATCGGGCCACCGTGACCCAGGCCGATCTGCACTACGTCGGATCCGTCACCGTCGACGCCGAGCTCATGGAAGCCGCCGATCTGCTGGCCGGCGAGCTCGTGCACATCGTCGACATCACCAACGGGGCCCGGCTGGAGACCTACGTCATCGAAGGCGAACGGGGTTCCGGAGTCATCGGGATCAACGGGGCGGCCGCCCACCTCGTACACCCCGGCGACCTGGTGATCCTCATCAGCTATGCCCAGGTCGACGACGCCGAGGCACGCGGGTTCGAGCCGCGCGTGGTGCACGTGGCGGAGGGCAACCGCATCGTGGGGACCGGCACCGACATGGCCGAACCCGTACCGGAGGCGGCCGGGCAGGTGCGGAACCCGCAGGCGGTCCTGAAGAGTGTGGACTCGGCGGGCGTGGGCAGCCGCACCGGGAGAGAGTGGGGTTGATCCGCACTTCGACCAGACTCCGAAACTGGAGGTCGATCAGGCATGACCCAGCCGAACCCCGATCCCGTACCGCCTGCGCCGGTTCCGTCGCCAGGACCGATCGGGCCTGACCCCGGGCCGCTGCCCGGACCCGTGCCGGGACCCGCGCCCGGACCGCCCGGCCCCGCACCTGGCCCGATGCCGCCGCTGCCCGACCCCGTACCTCCGGGGCCCGGACCCGACCCGGCTCCCGAGCCGGCACCGGGACCGATGAGCTGAGCGCGGAGCGGGACGAAGACGGAGGAGGGGCCCTGTGCGGGCGTAGCGACCGCACAGGGCCCCTCTCGCTCTAAATCCGTGGCCCGTTAAATCAGTGGACCCGGTCGGGGCGCCTCACTACGGTGTCCCCGTGTCCAGTCCCGAGGCGTCAAGACTCTAGCCACCGGTCGTCCGGTGGCTTCTCGGCATGGTCGCGTGGGTTTTTCCGCGACCGTTTGCGACTGTTGCCCACCACCGGACCACCGGCGTCGTCAAGGCTGTGTCTCATCACGACGTCTGTGGAGCTTTGCTGTGCCGTTCGCTCTCTTACCTGCTCGCGCTTGCCGTTTTCGCGCAGGGCACCTCCGAATTCATGCTGTCCGGGCTCGGGCCGGACATCGCCCGGGACCTGGGCGTTTCCCTGCCGGTTGCCGGGTCGCTGACCTCGGCCTTCGCCGTCGGAATGGTCGTGGGCGCGCCGTTGATGGCGGCCCTGAGCCTGCGCTGGTCGAGGCGCAGGGCGCTGCTGGCGTTTCTGCTCGTCTTCCTCGGCGTCCATGTCGTCGGTGCGCTCACCGGCAGCTTCGGCGTGCTGCTCGCGACCCGGATCGCCGGTGCGCTCGCCAACGCCGGGTTCCTGGCGGTCGCCCTGGTGACGGCCACCGGCATGGCCGAGCCCCGAGCCAAGGGGCGGGCCACCTCCGTGCTCCTCGGCGGGGTCACGCTCGCCTGCGTCGTGGGCGTGCCGGCCGGCGCCTGGCTCGGACAGCTCTGGGGCTGGCGGGCGGCGTTCTGGGCGGTGGTGCTGCTGGCGGTGCCCGCCGTCGCGGGAATCCTGCACTCCGTACCGGGAGACTCGAAGACCTCGGGTGCTTCGGGCGTACCGGAAGGTGCCGCCGCGACCGGCCGTCCCGGGGTACGGGGCGAGCTGCGCGCGCTGCGCAGCACGCGACTGCTGATGACGCTCCTGCTGGGGGCGCTCGTGAACGGCGCGACCTTCTGCACCTTCACCTATCTCGCCCCCCTCTTCACAGGGGTCACCGGCTTCGGCGACATGTGGGTGCCCGCCGTGCTGGCGCTCTTCGGGCTGGGTTCCTTCGTGGGCGTCGCCGTGGGCGGCCGGATCGCCGACGTACGGCCCGTACCCCTGCTGGTGGGTGGGGGAGCGGCCCTGCTCGCCGGGTGGGTGCTGTTCGCGTGCACGGCGGCGCACCCGGTGGCGGCCCTCGTGCTCGTCTTCGTCCAGGGAGCGCTGTCGTTCGCGGTCGGCTCCACCCTGATTTCGCAGGTCCTGTACGCGGCCGGGGGAGCACCCACGCTGGCCGGGGGGTTCGCCACGGCGGCGTTCAACGTGGGGGCGGCCGTCGGGCCCTGGGCCGGGGGCGTCGCGATCAGGGCGGGGCTCGGGTTCCGTTCGCCGCTGTGGGTGAGTGCGGGTCTGGTGGCTGTTGCGCTCGTCAGCGCCGGTGCGGGGCGGCGCGTGTGGCTCAGGAATTTTGATTCCGCTTCAACTCCCGCGCGGGTGAAGTGAGTTCATGCCCTTGTCATGGTCCGCACCATGCCCGTACTTTTGCCGATTGCGACGTGTCGAGAAGTGCGAGTGGAGGAAGCGAGACATGGCCTCAAGCGGTCGTCACCGGCGGTACCAGCCCAGCCGTATCAACAACGCCTCGTTGACGGCGGCGGCCGGCGGCGTCGGCATCGCCCTCCCGCTCGTCGCCACCGGCACGGCCGGTGCGGCCCCCGTGGACATCTGGGAGAAGGTGGCCGCCTGCGAGTCCACCAACAACTGGAAGGTCAACACCGGGAACGGCTACTACGGCGGCCTGCAGTTCCGGCAGGCCACCTGGCAGGCGTACGGAGGCCAGGCCTATGCGCCGCGCGCCGACCAGGCGACCAAGGACGAGCAAATCGCCGTCGCCGAACGGGTGTTGAAGGGCCAGGGCCCCACCGCCTGGCCGGTCTGCTCGGTGAAGGCAGGACTGGTTCGGGGCGGAGACGCCCCCGACATCACCATCACGACCCAGGGCCGCAAGGCCCCCGCGCCGCCGGAGAAGAAGACCCCCGCACCGCCCAGGAAGAAGGCCCCCGCGCCGCCCGCCCGGCAGACGCCCCCGCCGAGGACGGACCCCGCTCCGCCCAGCCCCGCCCCGGGACCGGCCGAAAAGAAGGCCACCTACACCGTCGTCGGCGGTGACACGCTCTCCGGCATCGCCGAGACAGAGCGGGTTTCCGGCGGCTGGCAGCGGCTGTACGAGAGCAACCGCCAGGTCATAGGCGGCGACCCGGACGTCATCCGGCCGGGCCAGCGCCTGCTGGTACGCATCACCGCGCCGAGCAAACCGGACCAGAAGGACCAGCAGGACCGGACCGGCACAGCCCCCGGCACGGACACGCGCAAGAACGACAACAAGGACGAGAACGAGAAGAAGAACGACAGCAAGAACGGCAACAAGGGTGAGAGCCAGAACGACAACAAGAAGAAGGACGGGCCGCCGAAGAGCGGCGAGAAGCAGACCCGCACCGAGACGGTCTCCTCACGCGCGGCCCGCAAGACCGGGCTGAGTGCCCCGGTGGACGCCGACTCCAGCACCCCCTACCGGGCGGCCGGTTCGTCGTGGTCGAAGGGGTACCACACCGGCGTCGACTTCCCGGTGCCCACGGGCACGTCCGTGAAGGCTGTCGCCCCCGGCAGCGTCGTCTCCGCCGGGTACGCCGGTTCGTACGGCTACCAGGTGGTGATCCGGCACGCGGACGGCAAGTACAGCCAGTACGCGCACCTGTCCGCGTTCACCGTCCGCGAGGGCCAGAAGGTCGACTCCGGGCAGCGCATCGGGCGGTCAGGATCGACCGGCAACAGCACCGGGCCGCATCTGCACTTCGAAGTGCGGACGGGGCCCGGCTTCGGCTCGGACGTCGACCCGGTCGCCTACCTGAGGGCGGGCGGGGTCACCGTCTGACCCGACGGGCCATCCTGCTTCTGCTGTACGGGCACACCGGGGAGGAGCTCTGCCCAGGGCTCCTCCGCCGCCTGCGAGGCCTGTAGTGCCCGCGCCGCCTGCGAGGCTTGTAATGCCCGCGGGGTCTGCGAGGCCGGTGATTCCTGCGCCGCCTGTTCCAGCCGGGCCTGCTCCGTCTGCGCGTGGTTCGTCGTCAGCAGGATCAGGCCCGCGGCAGCGAGAAGGCCCGCGCCGAGGGCGAGGGCGGCACCCGTGGGGCCGTACCGGAACGACTCCCCGAAGAGGGCGAGGCCGACGGCGGAGGCGACCGCCGGGTTCACGACGGTCACCGTGGCCAGCGGTGCGGTCAGCCCCGCACCCCGGTAGGAGGCCTGGGACAGCAGCACGCCCGCCGTCGCGAACACCACCACCGCCGGCACGGCCTCCCACTGACCCGACAGTCCGTGCGAACTCCAGCCCACGGCAAGGGACTTGACGAACACCGAGGCGATCCCGAACGCCACTCCGGCCGCCCCGGCCAGCACCATGGAACGCACGACTGTCCGGCGCAGCCACCGTGCCACCGCGAACAGCACCGCGACAGTGGCGAGCGACGCGCCGGCCACCACCAGCTCCTCGCCGTCGGCCAGCGACTCGGCGTGTGCCGTGCCGGTCAGCGACAGCAGCCCCGCCAGGCCGACGGTCGCCATGAGCGCACCCCGCCACGCGAGGGTGCCCGCCCGCCGGTGCACGAACACCGCGGCGATCGGCAGCGCGAACACGATCGTCAGCGCTCCCATCGGCTGGACCAGACTCAGCGGTCCGTAGGCCAGTGCCCCGACGTGCAGCAGCGCTCCGACGCCGTTCAGCGACATCGCGACCCACCAGGCGGGGCGCCGCACGGGTGCGTAGGCATGGTTCCGGTCGGTGGCTGCGACACGCTCCTGGAGGACCGCCCCGATCGCGTACGCGACCGCGGAGACCAGCGCGAGGAGCACGGACAGCGCGAGAGCACTCATGTATCCACGATGACCCCTCGGAGCCTTCACGTCGTCATTCTCAAGCAGGCATGGGGCCGTACTGCCGACGTAGTACGTGAGTACCGCCGGACGCGGGCTGCGGTAATCGCCTTTCGTTGATCACCCCGGCATGGATACGGTGGTGGGGTAATGGCTGCGCCGTATTTACTGAAATAATTGGCCCTTGTGGTTGAAAGGCGGACATGATGGATTTTGTCGAGCTGTCTTCGGTGAACGGCTTCTTCGCGCTGCGGGCGGGGGCGGCGAAGGAACTGCCGGGCAGCGGCGGGCACGTGCCGCTCTCCCAGGTGTACGCGGGTGACACGGCGCCGCTGGCGTTCCGCATCGACAAGGTCGCCGCCCGGCTGCGCGCCCCCGAGCGGCGGGTCGCCGCCTCGATAGCGCACCTGGGGATCGTGGCCCGGCTCTGGTCGGTGGCGCTCGGGTCCGCCGCGTTGTACGACACGGTGCCCGACCTCGCCGCCGAAGGGCTGCACTGGAACCCGGACGGCAGCACGCCCGACGACCTGGTGCTGGTGTCACCGGTGCGGGAGCTGCCGGCGACCGCCGAGACGCTCCGTACGACACTCGTGGACGGCCACCTGCTGCCCCTCGCGGAGGCCTTCCAGCGGGACGGGAACATCTCGGAGCAGCTGCTGTGGGGCAACGCAGGGTCCGCGCTCGCTGCCGCTGTATCCCAACTCCGCTTGTGGTCCAGGGACATGGAGCGTCCCGAGGTGGGGAAGCGGGCCGCAGTGATCGCACACGAGGTGTTCGGCCATCCCGACCTGAATTCCACGGGCGCGCTCAAGGCGGGGTCGTTCCGGCGCAACAGCTGCTGCCTGTACTACCGCTGCCCGGCCGGCGGGCTGTGCGGCGACTGCGTTTTCGAGCGCGCCCCGCAGCGGTCTTCCGTGCGGAGCGGATCTGAGTGACCATCATGGGGTGAAAGTGGGACTGCTCACGCGCGAGTATCCGCCGGACGTCTACGGAGGCGCCGGCGTCCATGTGGAGTTCCTGGCCCGGGAGTTACGGGCCCTGGTGGACGTCCAGGTGCACTGCTGGGGCGAGGGCGAGGGGGAAGGTGCCGGAGGGGGTGTGACGCGCCACCGGCCCGATCCTCGTCTCGCACACGCCAACGACGCACTGCGCACCTTCTCCGTCGACCTCTCCATGGCAGCCGCCCTCGGGGGCCGCGACCTCGTCCACTCCCACACCTGGTACGCCCACCTGGCCGGACACTTCGCCAAACTCCTGCACGGCGTACCGCATGTGATGACCTGTCACTCGCTCGAACCGTTGCGCCCCTGGAAGGCCGAGCAGCTCGGCGGCGGGTACGCGCTCTCCGGCTGGGCCGAGCGGACCGCCGTCGAGGCCGCCGACGCCGTCATCGCCGTCTCCCGGGGCATGCGCACCGACATCCTCGACTGCTACCCGACGCTGGACCCGGCGAAGGTGCGCGTCGTGCACAACGGAATCGACACCACCCTCTACCAACCGACCGAAGCCACCGACGTGTTGGAGCGGATCGGGCTGGATCCCGAGCGGCCCTACGTCCTGTTCGTCGGCCGCATCACCCGCCAGAAGGGCGTCCCGCACCTGCTGCGCGCCGCCCGCGCCCTCGACCCGGCCGCACAGCTCGTGCTCTGCGCCGGAGCCCCCGACACGCCGGAGATCGGCCGCGAATTCCGCGAGCTGGTCGAGGAGTTGGAGCGGGCCAGGGACGGCGTGTTCTGGATTCCGGAGATGCTTCCCCGCCCCGATGTGGTGCAACTCCTCAGCCACGCCACGGTGTTCGTCTGCCCCTCGGTGTACGAGCCGTTGGGCATCGTCAATCTGGAAGCCATGGCCTGCGGCACCGCCGTCGTCGCCTCCTCGGTCGGCGGCATCCCCGAGGTCGTCGACGACGGGAGCACCGGGCTCCTCGTCCCGTACGAGAAGAAGCGGGCGGCCAGGCACCCCGAAGAGTTCGAGGACGCCCTCACCGAGACCCTGAACCGGGTGCTCGACGAGCCGGAGGCCGCGGCGCGCATGGGCGCTGCAGGGCGGGTACGCGCAGTGCAGGAGTTCGGGTGGGATGCCGTGGCGCGGCGTACCGCCGAGGTGTACGCGGAGTTGGTCAAGTGATCCTTGCTGGTTGACCCTTGGGGGCGGCGATGCGCGGTGGACCTTCGGTGCTCGGGATCGTACTGGCAGGTGGGGAGGGCAAGCGGCTGATGCCGCTCACCGCCGACCGGGCGAAACCGGCGGTCGTCTTCGGCGGCACGTACCGCCTCGTCGACTTCGTCCTGTCGAACCTCGTCAACGGCGACATCCTGCGCAACTGCGTCCTCACCCAGTACAAGTCGCACTCCCTGGACCGGCACATCACCACCACCTGGCGGATGTCCAGCCTGCTCGGCAACTACGTCACGCCCGTCCCCGCACAGCAACGGCTCGGCCCTCGCTGGTACTTGGGAAGCGCCGACGCGATCCTCCAGTCGCTCAACCTGGTGCACGACGAACAGCCCGACTTCATCGCGGTGTTCGGCGCCGACCACGTCTACCGGATGGACCCCCGGCAGATGCTCCAGCAGCACATCGACAGCGGCGCGGGCGTCACCGTCGCCGGGATACGGGTACCGCGCAAGGAGGCGTCGTCGTTCGGGATCATCACGCCCGCCGCGGACGGCACACGGGTGGAGCAGTTCCTGGAGAAGCCCACCGATCCGCCAGGACTGCCCGGTGACCCCCGTCGGGTCTTCGCCTCCATGGGCAACTACATCTTCACCACGAAGGTGCTTCTCGACGCGCTGATCAGGGACGCCGAGGACGAGGACTCGGTGCACGACATGGGCGGCAGCATCCTCCCGCAGCTCACCGAGCGCGGCACCGCCATGGTGTACGACTTCGACGACAACCACGTCCCCGGCGAGACCGCGCAGGACCACGGCTACTGGCGCGACGTCGGCACCCTCGACTCGTACTACGACGCCCACATGGACCTGGTCGCCGAACAGCCGGAGTTCAACCTCTTCAACCGGCGCTGGCCGATCTACACCCACTTCGGACAGCTGCCGCCCGCCCGGTTCTGCTCGGCCGGCATCGCCAGCGAGTCCGTCGTCGGTCCCGGCTGTGTGATCAGCGGCCAGGTCACGGGCTCGGTGCTCTCACCCGGAGTGGTCGTCGAGCCGGGGGCGGTCGTCCAGGGCTCCGTACTGCACGACAACGTACGGGTGGGACGCGGCGCGGTCGTGCGCGGCGCGATCCTCGACAAGAACGTCGACGTGCCGCCGGGAGCCACCATCGGCGTCAATCCGGAGCGCGACGCGCAGCTGTACACGGTGTCGAAGAACGGGGTGATCGCGCTGGGTAAGGGCCAGCAGGTCCCGTAGCCGAGCCGCCACCGGCGCCGTCACGCTCCGTGGTCGTACACCTCGTGGTTTGTCGCAGTCGCCCCTGCCTCCGTACGATTCCGCTTTTGAGGACTTCGGGAAATTCCGGCGGTCCTCGACAATGGACACGTGAACGAGAGACGGCAGCGGCGATGACGGTGACAGAGGGCGGCCCCGTGGAGCCCGTGGAGTACGGGCCCGGCATCGACCCGGAGCGCATGGCGCTGTGCCTCAGCGTCCTCGCGGAGCTCGACGAGCTCGACGTCGACCACCCCGACGCGATCACGATCCGCCGCGCCACCGCCGGGATCTACCGCACGGTGAAGCAGCGCCGCCGCCAGGACCGCCGTGCGGCCAAGACCGCCAACGACAAGGCGGTCACCGAGGCCACCGCCACCGGCTCCGCCGTGCGCATCGACGACGAGACCGAGGGCCTCCTGCCGTCGTCGGTCACCGAGGAGGGCCGGATCGCCGGGATACTCCAGCGGCCCCGCTCCTGCTACATCTGCAAGACCCGGTACGTGGAGGTCGACTACTTCTACCACCAGCTCTGCCAGCCCTGCGCCGCCCAGAACCGGGCCAAGCGCGAGGTCCGCGCGGACCTCACCGGCAAGCGCGCCCTCCTCACCGGCGGCCGCGCCAAGATCGGCATGTACATCGCGCTGCGGCTGCTGCGCGACGGCGCGCACACCACCATCACCACCCGCTTCCCCAAGGACGCCATCCGCCGCTTCAAGGCCATGGAGGACTCGGCGGACTGGATGCACCGTCTTGAGGTCGTCGGCATCGACCTGCGCGACCCCGCCCAGGCGGTCGAGCTGGCCGGGCGGGTCGCCGAAGCGGGCCCGCTGGACATCCTGATCAACAACGCCACGCAGACCGTGCGCCGGCTGCCCTCCGCGTACGCCGCGCTGGTAGACGGCGAGAGCGCCCCGCTGCCGCCCGGTGAGCTGCCCGCCCACCAGGTGATCGGCGCGTTCAACTCCGGCGCCGTCGACGGCCTCGCCGCACTGCCCCTGGGCGTCAGCGGTCTGGACGCACAGCAGGTCGCAGACCTGGCCCTGGTCGCGGGCAACGCCAGCGTCGAGCGGCACCGCGACGGCAGCGCCATCGACGCGGGCGGTCTGGTGCCCGACGTCGTCGACACCAACACGTGGGTGCAGACCATCGAGCAGATCTCCCCGGTGGAGCTGCTCGAAACCCAGCTCTGCAACTACACCTCGCCGTTCATCCTGATCAGCCGGCTGCGTCCGGCGATGGCCGACGCCGCCCGGAAGGCGTCCAGCGGGCGCGCCCACATCGTCAACGTCTCCGCGATGGAGGGCGTGTTCGGCCGCGGCTACAAGGGTGCCGGACACCCCAACACCAACGCCGCCAAGGCCGCCATGAACATGGTGACGCGGACCAGCGCCCAGGAGATGTTCCAGACCGACGGCATCCTCATGACCTCCGTCGACACCGGCTGGATCACCGACGAGCGCCCTCACTTCGACAAGCTGCGACTGGCCGAGGAGGGCTTCCACGCCCCGCTCGACCTGGTCGACGGCGCGGCCCGCGTGTACGACCCGGTCGTGCGCGGCGAGGCGGGCGAGGACCTCTACGGGATCTTCCTCAAGGACTACGCGCCCGCCAACTGGTAGAACCGGTCAGCGCTGCTAGATCCGGGCAGCGCTGCGCCAACGGGTAGACCCGGGCAGCGCTGCGCCGGCCCTCTGCTCAAGAAAGGCTCCAGGGCAGAGGGGGAGAGTGGGAATCCGTACCGGGCACCGCCGAAGGATCCGAGGCAACCCCTTGGACAAGGGCGGGTCGGGTACGGCAAATGGGGACGTAGGTCGCAAGCAAGCCCTAGTGACACCCGATCACTGTCGAGGGAGTGCGCAGTGAAGGACCGTGGAGCCACAGCGGGCCGAAAGTCGACGGAATCCATCGAGCGCAAGGGCGCTCAGATGGGTACTCTGTTCGTCACGGACAGAGCGACACCCTCGGCCCGTACCGGGAAGGCCCACCACCAGGGCTGCTCCCGAACGAGTAACACCGGCGCCACCGCGACCGAAGAGCCTTTTCCTTCTTGCCCCTTCGGGCACCCGGCGGCAGTCCGGCAGAGGACGCCGCGGACATGTCCGACGGGTTACGCGACACAAAGGAGTGCGCGGTGACACCAGAGATGACCCAGCACCAGCGCCGGACCGCAGCGCGGACGACGACGTACAGGGCCGGGGCCGACGGCCGGGCCGGTGAGCCCAAGGAGCTCGGCAGCCTGGAGGTGTGGGCCAGGTCGGCGCCGATCCGGCTCGCCGGGTACGAGGACGACCTGGCGGAGCCGCACATCCTGCCGGGAGTCGACTGATCCGGCACGGACGGCCGAAGGGCCGCGCCCCCTGACAGTTCAGGGGGCGCGGCCCTTCGGCTTCCCGGACGGCGGCCAGAACCGGCCACACCGTACGGCCACCGCGCCTTGGGGGTGGCGGTGTGGGTGCAGCGGGCTCGGGTGGGCTGAGCCCAGAGCGAATTCCCTGGTGCCCCGACCATGGTCGTGGGCAGGATGACCGCATGTCAGCCACACCCAGCGGCCCCACCGCATTCCACGACCTGTCCGCCTTCCTGGCCACCCCGCGCGTGAACAGCCTCGCCCTCTCGGCCGACGGCAGCCGCCTGGTCGCCGCCGTGCAGACCCTCAACGGGGAAGGCACCGCGTACGTCTCAGGGCTTTGGGAGATCGATCCGACCGGCGAGCGCGCACCGCAGCGGCTGACCCGGTCCGCCAAGGGCGAGTCCGCGCCCGCGTTCGCCGCCGACGGCACCCTCTTCTTCGTGTCCGGCCGCGACAACACCGACCCGGGCGCGGAGAAGGGCGAAGGCAAGGACGGCGCCACCCTGTGGGCGCTGCCCGAGCGCGGCGAGGCCCGGCAGATAGCCCGCCACCCCGGCGGTATCTCCGGCTACGCCCTCGCCGCACGCGCCGCCACGCTCGCCTACTCCGGCGGCCTGCTGCCCGGTGCGGCCGACGCCGAGGCGCACGCCAAGCTCAGCAAGGACCGGGAGGACGCCAAGGTCACCGCGATCCTCTACGAGGCGGGCCCCACCCGGTTCTGGGACCACGACCTCGGCCCCGCCGAGCAGCACACCTTCGTACGTTCCGTCACCGGCGAGGCCGCGACGGTCGACGCGGGCGGCCAGGGCAGCCGGGACGACGGCGAGTCGGCCCTGTCGCCCGACGGCAGCCGGGTCGCGTACACCCGCTTCGTCAACGGAACCGTCCCCGGCCTGAACCGCGACGCCGTGGTGATCGCCGACGCCGCCACCGGGGAGGAGATACGTGTCCTGGAGGACGCGGAGTACGACTACTTCGGCCCCGTGTTCAGCGCGGACGGGCGCTTCCTGCTCTGCCTGCGGCTCCTGAAGCTCACGTACGAGACGCCGTACGACGAGACGCTGGTCCGCGTCGACCTGGAGACGGGGGAGGAGACCGACCTCCTGCCCGGCTTCGACAACTGGCCCGCGGGGATCGCCGTATCGCCCATCGAGGGTGACGAAACGGTGTGGTTCACCGCCGACGAACTCGGCCACGCCCCGGTCTTCAGGCGCGACCCCGACGGCACCGTCACCCGGCTCACCGTCTCCGGCGCGTACTCCTCGCTGCAGGTGGCCCCGGACGCGGCGACGCTGTACGCGCTGCGGACCGACATCGACGCGGCGCCGGTTCCGGTCCGCCTGGACGCGGCGGGCGCGGCTCAGAGCCCGGTTGCGCTCAAGGCGCCCGGAGACATCGGCGCTCTGCCCGGCAGGCTGACCGAGGTACGGATCGACGGCGACGACGGATTCCCGCTGCGGGCCTGGCTCGCAGTGCCCGAAGAGGCGTCGGCGGACGCCCCGGCGCCGCTGCTGGTGTTCGTGCACGGCGGCCCGCAGAGCTCCTGGAACGCCTGGACCTGGCGGTGGAACCCGTGGCCCTTCGTCGCCCGCGGCTACGCCGTACTGCTGCCGGACCCCGCCCTGTCCACGGGCTACGGCCAGCGCATGCACGAGCGGGGCTGGGGCCAGTGGGGCGGACAGCCCTACCGCGATCTGATGGCGCTCACCGACGCCACCGAGGCGCGCCCGGACATCGACGAGACCCGTACGGGGCTCGCCGGAGGCTCGTACGGCGGATACATGGCCAACCGGGTCGCGACCAGCACGGACCGCTTCAAGAGCATCGTCTCGCACGCGGGGCTGTGGGACCTGCGCTCCTTCCAGGGCGACACGGACGGGTCGTGGATCTTCCGGCAGATCTTCGGCGACCAGCTGACGCAGCCCGAACGGTACGAGGCGAACTCGCCGGTGCTGGGGGCTGAGCGGGTACGGACACCGATGCTGGTGGTGCACGGGGCGAAGGACTACCGGGTGCCGGTGGGGCAGGGGATGGCGCTCTTCCAGGACCTCCAGCGCTTCGAGGTTCCGGCGAAGTTCCTGTACTTCCCGGACGAGAACCACTGGGTGCTGAAGCCGAATCACTCGGAGCTCTGGTACGAGACGCTGCTGAACTTCTTCGACGCACATGTGCTGGGGAAGGGGTGGGTGCGGCCGGGGCTGGTGTAGGGGGCGGGCGGGCGGCGGCGGCTTGCGGGGCGGGGCGGGGGCAGGGTTCTGCGGGGCGGTGAGCGTCGTGCGGGTGCGTGGTGGCTGGTCGCGCAGTTCCCCGCGCCCCTAAAAGACTGCCCCTTGGCCTGCTGGCTCTCTTGGGCAGCGGGGCCGCCCCCGTGGGGGCCTGCGGGGCGGGGGCATCGTGCGGTGCGGTGCGGTGTGGCTGGGGGGTGGGCGTCGTGCGGGTGTGTGGTGGCTGGTCGCGCAGTTCCCCGCGCCCCTAAGAGACTGCCCCTTAGCCCTGTTGGCTCTCTTGGGCAGCGGGGCCGCCCCCGGGGGCCCGGTCGTCCACTTGCGGGTGCACTCGATGTGCGGCAGACATGGAGGGACAAATGCCGAGAACGAGGACGGGAGAACCGCGTGCACTCACCTACGCGCCGCCACACCCTCGTGGCAGCGGTGTCGGCAGTGTCCCTGGGGCTGCTGGCCACGGGCTGCGGCAGCGGCGGCGCCGCAGATGACACCACGTCGGCAGGCGATCAGGAAGTACTCCTGCAGCCGGTTGCCGCACAGGGCCCCGATCCGTTCACGCAGTCGACCGCGAAGACCAGCACACCCCTGCCGTCCACGACGACGGCCACCCCCACCAGGACCGCGAGCGCCACCCCCTCGGCCCGCCCCGCGCACCGGCTCTCCGGCGGCACGCCCGGCCTGTACGGCGGCACGCAGTCCCTCTCCAGCTGTGACGTCGAGCAGCAGATCCGCTACCTCACGGGGAGCGGCGCCGACCCGGCCAAGGCGCGCGCCTTCGCCGACGCCAGCAGCATCGACCCGGCCTCGATCCCGGGCTTCCTGCGCGGCCTGACCCCGGTCGTGCTGCGCGTCGACACCCGGGTCACCAACCACGGCTTCAGCAACGGCTCCTCCACGTCCTTCCAGTCCGTCCTCCAGGCGGGCACCGCCGTCATGGTCGACGCCAACGGGATGCCACGGGTGCGCTGCGCCTGCGGCAACCCGCTGCTGCCGCCGACCGTCGTCCCGGGCACGGTGACCCACCGGGGGCAGCCCTGGACGGGCTACCGGCCGGCCGAGGTCGTCGTGGTCACCCCCGCCCCGGTCGTGATCAACAACCTGACGATCGTCAACATCGTCAACAACACCTGGATCGAGCGCCGGACCGGCTCCGACGGCGAGCGCGACAGGGCCCCCGACCCCGACGACGAGCTGCCGCCCCCGCCCGGCCCCGACGACCTGCACCGCAGTACGACGGACACGCCCCCGGACGGCGACGGGGACCAGCAGCCCGACACCGATGGCGGTACGACGTCCGGCAATGTCGGGCCCAGTACCCCTTCCACGGACACGTCCGACCCCGCCGTACCCGGCACCGACCCGGGGGCCGACCCCTCCGGGGAGCAGAACCGGTCGCAGGACCCCTCCGAGAGCACCACCACCCCGGAGAGCACCCCTCCCGGCACCGGCAGCAGCACCGCGCCCCCGCCCACCACGCCCTGCCCCTCCCTCTCCCCGGACGCCCCCGTCACCGGCCCTCCCGTCTCCGTTCCCCCCGGCTGCCCGACGACGCCCCCGGTCTCGCCGCCGCCGTCGGACACCGACCGGGAGCCCGACACCGCACCCGGATCGGACGGTGTCTGACCTGCCCTCCGACCCGCCGGCCGGCCGGTCGGCCGCCTCGGGCGGCGACTGGCCGGCTCCTCCCGCGCTGGGCCTCGCGCTCAACAGGATGGGCATCTTCGACTGGGACCTCGCCCAGTCGTACCTGCACCTCGACGCCTCCGCCCTGGAGGTGTTCGACCTGCTGCCCGAGGAGTACGACGGCACCCCGTCGGGTCTGGCCTCCAGGGTGGCGCCCGGCGAGGGCGAACGGATGGACAGCGTCGTCTCGCAGGCCCTGAAGAGCGGCGAGACCTCGTACGGCAGCTACTTCAGGGTCCGCCGCCGCGACGGCTCGCTGCGCTGGAGCCACACCCAGGGCACCATCCGCCGAGACGCCTCCGGACGGCCGTACCGGATCATCGGCGTCGTCCGGGACGCCACCCAGGAGATCGCCGACCGCGCCGACCGCACCGAGTACGACACGCGGGGGCGGGGCGGCACCGGCGTCGTGGCGGCCACCACGGCCGCGCTCGCGCACGCCCGCAGCGTCCGCGACGTCATCGATGTGCTCAGGGACGCCCACGAACTCGGCAGCTTCGAGTCGTCGTCACTCGTGCTGGGCCTCGTCGAGGCGGGGCGCATCCGCCTGGTGGCGGAGGGACCGGAGTACATGCCCGGCACCCGGCTCACCCGCATCGACGACCCCGAGTACCCGATGAGCGAGGTGGTGCGCACGCTGGCGCCCCGCTTCATCGAGTCGGCCGACGACTTCGCCGCCTCGTACCCCCGGCTGTGGGAGCACGTCCGCGGTTTCGGCGTCACCTCGGCGGCGTATCTGCCGCTGATCGCGCAGGCCCGGCCGGTCGGCGCCCTGGGACTGCTCTACAGCGGGCGTACGAGGTTCGACTCCGACGAGCGGAACCTCCTCATCGCGCTGAGCAGCAGCATCGCGCAGAGCGTCCAGCGGGCCCTGCTGTACGAACGGGAGAAGGACCTCGCCGAAGGCCTCCAGCAGGCGATGCTGCCGCGCCGCGTGCCCAGTGTTCCCGGTGCGAGCATCGCCGTCCGCTACCGCTCGGCGCGCGACGGGCAGGACATCGGTGGCGACTGGTACGACGTGATCCCGCTGCCCGGCGGCCGGGTGGGCGCCGTCATCGGCGACGTACAGGGGCACGACACGCACGCGGCGGCCGTGATGGGCCAGCTGCGGATCGTGCTGCGCGCGTACGCGGCCGAGGGGCACACCCCCGCGACGGTGATGGCCCGAGCCTCCGGCTTCCTCCACGAGCTCGACACCGACCGCTTCGCCACCTGCACCTATGCCGAGATCGACCTCACGACCGGAGTCGTCCAGCTGGTACGGGCCGGGCACATGGACCCGCTGCTGCGGCTCGCCGACGGCTCGTGCCGCCGGGTGCCGGTGGAGGGCGGGCTGCCGCTCGGCCTGTCCGCCGAGTTCGGGCAGCTCGAATACCCGGTCACTACAAGGGAGCTGGATCCCGGTCAGACGCTCCTGTTCTACACCGACGGACTGGTGGAGCAGCCGGGCACCGACCTCGACGAGGGGCTGCAGGCACTCGCCGACCTGGTGCACAGCGGCCCCGGCGACATCCAGCAGCTCGCCGACCTGCTGTGCGCGGCGGTCGACGAACGGGACGGCGGGGACGACGTGGCGCTGCTGCTCCTGCGCCGCCGCGCCGCCGACGCGCCCCGGGCGGGTGCCCGGCTCCAGCAGCACGTCGCACCGAACGACCCCGAGGCGCTGTCCTCGGCCCGCCACATGATCCGGGCCGCGGTACGGGCCTGGGGCGCCGAGTCCCGCGGCGACGAGATCGAACTCGTCGCCGACGAGCTGATGGTGAACGCGCTCATGCACACCGACGGGGGCGCCGTCCTCACCGTACGGATCCTCACCGCGGCCGAACGCAGGCTGCGCGTCGAGGTCGCGGACGCCTCCAGCGCGCTGCCGCGCCGCCGGGAGGCGGCCGACTCGGCGCAGTCCGGGCGCGGCCTGCTGCTGGTGGACCTCCTCGCAGACGTGTGGGGAGTCGAGCCGAGGGGCGAGGGAAAGGCGCTGTGGTGCGAGTTCATCGTCCCGTCACGTGAGAACAAAACCCCGTCAACCCCCTCAACCTCCTGAAACCCACCGGACCCGGCGGCCGGTATCGGTAACTGTCCGCGTTCTGGAAGTACTTGACCGTAACCGACCGATCGCGATTGACTGCGGGCTTCGCCGGCTTCCCGGCATCCCACGACGTGAGGGCTCCTTGAGTACCGAGTTGACCACCGAGTTGACCACCGAGTTGACCACCGAGGAACGCACCGGGTTGACCACCGGGCTTCTGACACCTCTTGACCTGGCGTTCTGGCACCTCGAATCCACCGACCACCCGATGCACCTCGGTGCGCTCGCCTTCTTCGGCGGTGACGCGGGCTGCCCGGAGGGCGAGGACCTCCTCGATCTCCTCGCCGCCCGCGCCACCGCCGTCCCCCGGCTCCGGCTGCGGGTACGGAGCGTCCGGCTGCCCGTCGGCGGCTCGGAGTGGGCCGTCGCCGAGGACTTCGACGTACGCCGCCACGTCCGGCGCGTCCTGCTGCCCGCGGAGGGCTTCTCGGCCGAAGCCACCCTGCTGGCGGGGGAGCTGATGGAGCGTCCGCTGGCGCGCGGGCTGCCGCCCTGGGAGATGTTCGTGCTGACCGCGGACCGCGGCGGCGAGTGCGCGGTCCTGGTGAAGCTCCACCACGCGCTCGCCGACGGCATGCGGGCCGTGGCGATCGGGGCCGGCATCTTCGACCAGATCGCGGGAGCACGCCCGGCCGGCCCGCGGAGCAAGGGTGCCGAGGACCGTCCCTCCGGGTTCCCGGGGCCGGGCCGCGCGATGGGGATCGCCAGGGACCGCATCGGCGAGGTCGGCCAGGTGCTGGGCATCGGAGCCTCGGTGGTACGGGCCGGACGGCTGCGGTCCCTGCTGCCGCTGCCCGGCGGCGGCGACGCGCTGAGCGCCGACTCCAGCGGCACCCGGCGGCTCGCGACGGCGGCCCTGAACCTCGACGACGTACAGCAGGTGCGCCGGGCGAGCGGCGGCACCGCCAACGACGTCCTCCTCGCCGTCGTCGCCGGAGCGCTGCGCCGGTGGTCGCGGGAACGGGGCGAGCCGGTCGCAGGTGACCCCCGGGCCCTGGTGCCGGTGTCGCGGCGCCGGCCGGGCGGGGCGGCACCCGGCACGGGCAACAAGCTGTCGGCGTACCTGCTCGACCTGCCCGTCACGGAGCAGGACCCGCGGGCGAGGCTGGCAGCCGTACGGGACGGCATGGCGCGGAACAAGGCGGCCGGACCCTCGCGGGGCGCCGGGGCGGTCGCCCTCCTCGCCGACCAGCTCCCCGCGTTCGCCAGCAAGTTCGGGGCGCCGCTGGCGGGCGGGGCGGCCCGCGTCCTGTTCGACGTACTCGTCACCAGCGTGCCGCTGCCGCGCGCGGCCCTGTCCCTCGGCGGCCGCCCGCTGCGCGCGGTCTACCCGATGGCCCCGTTGGCCCGCGGCCAGGCCCTGGCCGTGGCGCTGTCCACGTACGACGGCCAGGTGAACGTGGGCCTGGTCGCGGACGGCGAGGCAGTGCCGGACGTGGAACGGCTGGCGGAGGCGATGGGGGAGGAGCTGGGAGAGCTGGTGCGGGTGGTGGGCATCCCCAGCCCGTCCGGCGTTTGAGGACGCGCGGACGGAGTCCGTGCACGGGGCGCAGCCCCGAACACCGGCCCGGACGGGCCCGCACCCGCCCACCCCGAACCCGCCCCGTACGGTGTCCCCATGCTGCGCGTACTCGCCGTCGACGACGAAAAGCCCGCCCTGGAGGAACTCCTCTACCTCCTGCGCGCCGACCCGCGGATCCGCAGCGCCGAAGGAGCCACCGACGCCACCGAGGCCCTGCTCCGTATCAACCGGGCGCTCGACGCGGGCCCCGACGGCGACGACGCCATCGACGTCGTCTTCCTCGACATCCACATGGCCGGCCTCACCGGCCTGGACCTCGCCCGTCTGCTGGCCGGGTTCGCGCGCCCGCCGCTGATCGTCTTCGTCACCGCCCACGAGGGCTTCGCCGTCCAGGCGTTCGACCTCAAGGCCGTCGACTACGTCCTCAAGCCGGTACGCCGCGAACGTCTCGCCGAAGCCGTGCGCCGCGCCGCCGAGGGCACCGCGGCCACCCGGGACGCACTGCCGGGGAAGAGCCAGGCCGCCAACCCGGCCGCCGCGCCCGCTCCCGCCCCTGCTGCCCAGGACCAGATCCCCGTCGAACTCGGCGGCATCACCCGCTTCGTCCCCATCGCGGACATCGCCTACGTCGAGGCGCACGGCGACTACGCCCGTCTGCACACCGTCACCCCCACCGGCCACGGCACCACCGCCGGCACCGGCCACCTGGTCCGCATCCCCCTCTCCACCCTGGAGGAACGCTGGGCCTCCCGCGGCTTCGTCCGCATACACCGCCGCCACCTCGTCTCACTCGGCCGGATCGAGGAACTCCGCCTCGACGCGGGGACGACGACCGTCCGGGTCGCCGGTGCCGAGCTCGTCGTGAGCCGCCGTCACGCGCGCGAGCTGCGGGACCTCCTGATGCGCCAGGCCGGAAGGCGCTGAACGCCGAGCCGAACACCGGGCCGCGCCCCCCGCGACCGCCCGGCGCTCCCGCCGCACCGTTCGCCGACGTACGGCAGCCGCAGGGCGACCGGCACCAGGCCGCACCGCCGCCCACCCCGGACCCGCACCTACCCTGACCCTCGACCACAGGGTGAGGGAGCCGGATGACCGAAGTAGAAGCGCTGCTCGCGGAACTCCGGGAACTCCCCGGAATCCACCCCTCCGCGCCCCATGAGCTGGACGCGCTCCTCCGTCGCATCAAGAGTGCCGCCGGCCGCTGGGCCGATGTCCTGTACGAGGTCCAGGAGTCCGCACAGCTCTTCGCGACACCCCGCACGGCCGCCGCCCTGGAGGTCGCCTTCCGGCGGGCGGAGCAGTCGTACGTGGAACTGGAGATCGCCCTGAACGACGCGGACCGTCCCGCGTAGACTCCGCCTCCGTACCCGTACGAGCACCTGTACGAGCACCTGTACGAGGCCGACGACGCACAACGAACCTTCCGGAGCCCACCCCATGTCCGCAGCCCCGCGCCCCCGTCGCGAGACCGTGACCGGTGTGCCCCGCGGGAATCCCCAGGGCCGCGTGCCCCGGTACGCGCCCGCCCGGTCGGAGATCAGCGAGCAGACCACCCTCGGCGCCACGTACGTCCGCTCCCTGATGCGCAGCCAGTTGCGCACCGCCCTCCTCGGCCTCGGGGTGCTCGCCCTGCTCGTGGGCGCACTGCCGCTGCTCTTCCAGCTGCCGCAGGTGCTGGCCGGGGCGCCGCGCACGCCGGGCCCTTACCTCTGGGTGGGGCTCGGTGTCGTCGTCTATCCCGTCATGTGGCTCATCGCCCGCTGGTACGTCCACCGGGCCGAGCGCAACGAGCGCGACTTCCGCGGGCTCGTGGAAGGCCGCTGACGGGCCGTCCATGAACCAGGACCAGCACCAGCGCAAGGACCGGCACAAGGACCAGCACCGGCACCGGCTTCAGCACCGGCTTCAGCACCAGCACCGGCATCGACCGAATTCCGCATGCCCGTGAATCATGCGTACGCCGTCGCGGCCGTCACCGTCGTCGTTCTCGTCACCCTCCTCATAGGCGCCCTCGGCCTGCGCATATCCCGTACCACCTCCGACTTCTACGTCGCCTCGCGCACCGTCGGCCCCCGTCTCAACGCCGCCGCGATCAGCGGCGAGTACCTCTCCGCCGCCTCCTTCCTCGGCATTGCCGGACTGGTCCTGCTCCAAGGGCCGGAGATGCTCTGGTACCCGGTCGGATACACCGCCGGATACCTCGTCCTGCTGCTTCTCGTCGCCGCCCCGCTGCGCCGTTCCGGGGCGTACACGCTCTCCGACTTCGCCGAGGCCCGGTTGGAATCACCGCAGGTCAGACGGCTGGCGAGCCTCTTCGTCGTGGGTATCGGCTGGCTGTACCTGCTGCCCCAGCTCCAGGGCGCGGGACTGACCCTGGAGATCCTGACCGGGGCGCCCGAGTGGGTCGGAGGGCTGGTCGTCGCGGTCGTCGTGACCGGGGCCGTCGCCGCCGGGGGCATGCGGAGCATCACCTTCGTGCAGGCCTTCCAGTACTGGCTGAAGCTGACCGCGCTGCTCGTGCCGGCACTGTTCCTGCTCGGCGCCTGGTTCGGGGACGACGCCCCGCGCGCCCGCTTCGACGCGCCCGCCACCTTCCGCGAGCACACGTCCGTGCGGTTCCAGGAGACCGTACGCATCGAACTCGACCGGCCGCTCACCCTGACCGTCTCCGGGACGGTCAACGACCGGACCTACGAGAGGCGGGAGCTGCGCCTGGAGCCGGGCGCGCACCGCGTCGCGGGCGGCACCACCCTCCGCTTCCCGGCCGGCGCCGAGGTGCCCGAGAAGCGCGACGACCGGGCCGCCGGCGCCTCCACCTGGTCCCAGCCGCTCGCCGGCAGCCGCGAGGAACACCCCCTCTACGCCACCTACGGACTGATCGTCGCCACCTTCCTCGGCACCATGGGCCTGCCGCACGTCGCCGTCCGCTTCTACACCAGCCCCAACGGCACCACAGCCCGGCGCACCACCCTCGTCGTCCTCGGGCTCATCGGCGCCTTCTACCTGCTGCCACCGGTGTACGGGGTACTGGGCCGCATCTACGCGCCCGAGCTCGCCCTCACCGGGGACGCGGACGCCGCGGTGCTCGTGCTGCCCGAACGGCTGATCGGCGGGGTCGGTGGCGACCTGCTGGGAGCGCTGCTCGCGGGCGGGGCGTTCGCCGCGTTCCTGTCGACCGCCTCCGGGCTGACGATGTCGGTGGCCGGGGTGCTCACCCAGGACGTGCTGCCGGCGCGCGGCGTACGGCACTTCCGGGTGGCCACCCTTCTGGCGGTGGCCGTGCCCCTGTCCGTCTCCACCGTGACCTCCAACGTGCCGGTCGCGGACGCGGTCGGGCTGGCCTTCGCGGTGTCCGCCTCGTCGTTCTGCCCGCTGCTCGTACTGGGCATCTGGTGGCGGGGGCTCACCCCGCCGGGGGCCGTCGCGGGGCTGGTCGTCGGGGGAGGGGCGGCGCTGGCGGCGGTACTGGCGACCCGGGCCGGGTTCCCTTCGTCGGGCTGGGCGCACACGCTGCTCGCCTGGCCAGCGGTGTGGTCCGTACCGCTCGGGTTCCTGACGATGGTCCTGGTGTCGCTCGCGACCCCAGGCCGTATCCCGGCGGGCACGGCCGCGACCCTGGCCCGGCTGCACCTCCCCGAGGAACTGACCGACAAGCCGAGCGGAGTCGACGAGCGGTGATCACGAACCGGAGCGGTGCTCTCGGAGTCCGAGCAGTGCTCTTGGAGTTGAGCAGTGACCATTGTCGAGATCACCGCTTTGGGAGTGGAACAGTGGCCACTGTCGAGATCACCGCTCTGGGAGTAGAGCAGTGACCACTGTCGAGATCACCGCTCTCGGAGTGGAGCAGTGACCCCCATGGAGATCGCCGCTCTCGCCGCCGCCGGAGCACTGCTCCTCGCCGCGGGCACCGCTCTCGGCCGGTTCACCGCCCGCCGCGGCGAGAAGAACCTCGACCTCGGTACGCCCGTGGAGCGCGCCACCTTCCTCACCCTGCACGCCGCCTCCCTCGCCGCGCCCCCGCTGCGGGCCGGACTCACCGAGGACACCGCCCGCAAGGCCGCCCGCCGGCTGCGCTCGCTCCTCGGCACCGAGACCCTCTGCCTCACCGACCGCAGCACCGTCCTCGCCTGGGACGGGCCCGGCGCGGGCCACCACAAGGAGAAGGTGATGCTCAAGGTCGCGGAAATGCTCGACTCGGGCCGCAGCCAGAGCATCCACACCGACTGCGGCGACCCCGAGTGCCCCCTGCGCTGGGCCGTCATCGCCCCGCTCACCGGCGAGGAGGGAGTGCTCGGCGCCCTCGTCGCCTACGGTTCCCGCGAGTCCGCCGTCCTGGTGCGTGCCGCCACCGAGGTCGCCCGCTGGGTCTCCGTACAGCTGGAGCTGGCCGAGCTGGACCGGTCCCGCACCCGGATCGTCGAGGCCGAGATCCGCGCCCTGCGTGCCCAGATCTCGCCGCACTTCATCTTCAACTCCCTCGCCGCGATCGCCTCTTTCGTCCGTACCGACCCCGAGCGGGCCCGCGAACTCCTCCTGGAATTCGCCGACTTCACCCGCTACTCGTTCCGCAGGCACGGCGACTTCACCGAGCTCGCCGACGAACTGCGCTGCATCGAACAGTATTTGGCGCTCGCCGGAGCCCGCTTCGGCGAGCGGCTCAAGGTGACCCTGCGGATAGCCCCCGAGGTGCTGCCCGTCGCCCTGCCCTTCCTCTGCCTGCAGCCCCTCGTCGAGAACGCCGTCAAGCACGGGCTCGAAGACTCCCGCGAGGACTGCCGGATCACCCTCGCCGCCCGGGACGCGGGCGCCGAGGCGATCGTCACCATCGAGGACGACGGCGTCGGCATGGACCCCGACCGGCTCCGCCGGATCCTCGCCGGGCAGGAACCGACCGCCTCCGGCATTGGCCTCTCCAACGTCGACGAGCGACTGCGCCAGGTGTACGGCGACGACTACGGCCTGGTCATCGAGACCGGCGTCGGCGCGGGCATGAAGATCACCGTACGCATACCCAAGTACCGTGCGGGCGTGCACAGTTCACCCCGCATCACGAGGTGACGCACCGTCAGGAGCGGCAGGTTCCGACTCAGAAGAGGTGCACCGAAAGGTGCCCCAGCGGCAGCCCCAGCTGCCAGGCCGGGAGCCAGACCCGGGTGCTCTCGTCCACCCGGTCCACCGCGTCGGGTCCGAACGCGCCCGGCAGGCCGGCGCCGTCCTCCACCCCCGTCCCGGCCAGATCCGTCGCCAGGAGTTCCGTGGACTCCAGCCAGTGCCAGGACGCCCTGGCCAGTTCCAGCTCGGGGCCCCCCGCGTCGGCGCGGGCCGCGAACCGCTCGCGCACCCACTGCTCCCACGGGTGGCCGTACGCGGTCAGCGACAGCCATTCGTCGAGCTGGGAGATCACCCCGACCCCGGACAGCTCGTCCGTCGAGTCCGACAGATAGACGGTCAGCGCGAGGGCCTCCCGCCCGGCGCGGAACTCCAGCGTGCCGGGCGGGATCAACTGCCCCGTGCGCAGCAGCTCGTCGGCGATGTACTCGGCGTACAGCCATGCCATGGGGACGGCAAGACTGCTTCCGCCGGTGCCATTGGCGCTCTCGGGCAGCACAGCATTCCACCTTCTCCGGTCGTGCTTCCGGTATGCGGGACTCCGGACTTGAGTCCCCGGCGAAGAGCTTTCACGCTGCGGGGGGTTTGGCGGGGCATCTTTACTGAACTTGACGACGTGCTTTCGAAATCGTCGCGACCGCGCCGTGGCACAGGAGGAAGGGGTGTACCGCCGGTACGCATGTGACTCAGGACGTCTCCGACCCGGCCGGCAGGACCGTTCCGTCCGACCATCCGTCCGGGCGGTCCGGGCGGTCCGGGCGGTCCGGGCGGTCCGGGCGGTCCGGGCGGTCCGGGGCGTCCGGGCCGTCGGGCCGTCCGGATCAAGCGGCCGACTCGTATCCCGGGAGCACTCCGCGCAGTGCCCGCAGCGCGTAGAACGTACGGGACTTCACCGTCCCCTCCGGAATGCCGAGCACCGTCGACGCCTCGGCCACCGAACGCCCCCGGAAGTACACCTGCACCAGCACCTCGCGGTGCTCGGTGCGCAGCGTCTGCACCGCCTGGCGCACATCGAGCTCGGTGACCGAACGCTCCGCGTGGTCGTCGGGCAGCGCCGAGTGGGCGAGCACCTCCGCGCCGACCTCGCTGGGCCGGGCCCGCCGGGCCCGCCGGGCGTCGATCGCGAGCCTGCGGCCGACCGTGAACAGCCAGGGCCGCATCGAGTCGTGGTCGCTGGCGAGGGCCTCCGGGTGCTGCCAGGCCCGTACCAGCGTTTCCTGCACCAGGTCCTCGGCGCGCTGCCGGTCGCCGTAGGTGAGGCCGAGCAGGAAGCCGAAGAGCGCGGTGCCGTGCTCGTGCTGGAGTGCGGCCAGGGCGCGTTCGTGGGTGCGGGGGGCGAGAGGGAGGGAGGTGGTCACCGTGACGCTCCTTCGGGCGTGAGGTGGGCAGTCGGCGGCCCGGCGCGGGGTGAGTGACGGCGATCACAGCCGGGTCGAGTTCAGGGGCGAAGATAACCGTCGGTACGCGGATCCGGCCGCAGGCGGTGCGCGGCGTGCGAACGGGCGGCCGGTGCGTGCGACGAACGGTCGAGCCGCGCGACGAGTGGCACGACGAACGGTCGGCGTGCGCGGGTGTGCACGTGGGTGCGGGTGCGGAGGTGTGCCGGAGCGTGCCGGGCGGAGACCGCCGCCGGACCGGAGGGGCCGTTCGGGCGGGATTGTGCGGGTATGTCCGTAAAGGTCCTTGACTTCACGGGGCCTCCCGGATGGATTCTCTTTGCGCATGTCCGGCGCATGTTCGAGACCCGAGTTCTTGCCCATGAGAACCGCCACCGCGAGGGAAGCCGGTCCGATGACGAAGTGCACTGTGAGCCCGCAGCGGTACCGAGCAGTGGCTGTCGCCGCACTGCTGATCGGCGCCGCCACCGCCTGTACCGCAGGACCGGGCGGACCCGGCGGTCGCCCGTCGGAGTCCGGGAACCCGGCCGCCCAGCAGCCCGGCGCGGGGTCGCCGAAGTCCGCGGCCCCCCGGCAGGGCGCCCCCGCCGCCCCGCAGCGAGGTTTCACACTGGTCGCCTCGGGCGACGTACTCCCGCACGAATCGATCATTCAGCAGGGCCGCACGGACGCGGGCGGCGACGGCTACGACTTCGCGCCGATGCTCGCGGGCGTCAAGTCCGTCGTGTCCAAGGCCGACCTGGCGATCTGCCACATGGAGACGGTGTACGGCGAGGCGGGCGGCCCCTACAGCGGCTACCCGGCGTTCGTCTCCCCGCCGCAGGTCGCCGCCGGACTGAAGGCCACCGGCTACGACTCCTGCTCCACCGCCTCCAACCACACCCTCGACGCGGGCGCCGCCGGCATCCGCCGCACCCTCGCCGCCTTCGACAGGGCGGGCCTCGCGCACGCGGGATCGGCCCGCACCGCGCAGGAGGCCGCCCGCCCCGCCCTGCTCAGGGCGGGCACCGCCAAGGTCGCCCAACTCGCCTACACGTACGGCACGAACGACTACCCGCTCCCCGAGGGGCAGCCCTGGGCGGTCAACCTCATCGACCGCGGCAAGATCCTCGCCGATGCCCGCGCCGCCCGGAAGGCGGGCGCCGACGTGGTCGTCGTCTCCCTGCACTGGGGTACGGAGTGGCAGGACGAGCCCGACGAGAAGCAGCTCTCCCTCGGCCGCGCGCTCACCGCCTCAACCACCGCGGGACGCCCGGACATTGACCTCATTCTGGGAACACACGCCCACGTCCCGCAGGCGTACGAGAAGGTCAACGGGACGTACATCGTCTACGGCATGGGCGACCAGGTCGCGGGCACCATGTTCAACCACTCCGGCGCCCAGGACGACCGCGGCAACATGAGCAGCATCGGCCGCTTCACCTTCGCCCCGCCCGTCGCCCCCGGCAAGCGGTGGGAGGTCAAGAAGGCGGAATTCGTCCCGCAGTTCTTCGACCTCGGATCCAACCGGGTGCTCAACCTCGGTGCGGAGGACAGCGGATACGGCGAGACGCGCGACCACATCCGCCGGATCGTTCTCAGTCGGGGCGCGGCCAAGTCGGGTCTCACCATGGGGCGTTGACCTGTGCCTGGCGGCGCCGTTCGACACCGAGGAGCGCGAGTTCCAGGAGTCCCTCGACAGGAACTCCTGACCGATGTCACCGGTTGACCCGTACGGGTGACGCGGTCATCAGCCCCCAGCCCCCAGCCCCCAGCCTCCTCGGCCCCCAGCCTCCTCGGCCCCCAGCCTCCTCGGCCCCCCGGCCTGCTCGGCAGTCCCGGCGGAACCGGCCGGTTACGGCACCACCGTGACCGGCCACCGCCCCGCCTTCACCAGCCGCACCGCCACCGACCCCACGAACCGGTGTCCCGCCGACTCCGACGCACCCACCACGACCGCGTCCGCCGTCAGCTCGTCGGCCGCCGTCACCAGACCGTTGTACGGGTCACCCCGGAAGGTGTGGAACTCCCACCGCACCTCGAAGATCCCCTTCACCCGCTCCGCCGCCTGCCGGATCTCCGCGATCAGGTCCTCGGCGATCTCCTCGGTGGTCCCGGCGACCGGGGCGCCGAGCGCCGCGCCCGTCGGCATCAGCGGCTGTACGTAGACGAGGGCGAGCAGCGCGTTCTGCCGCCGGGCCAGCCCCGATGCGTACGCCGCCGCGCGCAGGGAGGAGGGAGAACCGTCGAGCCCGGCGACGATCACCTTGGGTCCGTCGGTACCGCGTTCGAAGGCGTGGCGCTGCTGTTCGGGCTGTTCGGTCACAGAGCGGAGGTTATCCCGTGCCACGCGTGGGCCGAAACGAGCCTCGTGCGGACCGGGAAGACCGTCGTGCGCAGGTGGCGGTACCTACCCCCGGGAGGCGTCGGGCTCTCACGCTCCCTAGAGTTCCCACCATGAGTGTCACCGTGGAGGAGACTCCCACCAGCCGCAACCGCTTCCTCAACAGGGTGCCCGACGGATTCGCAGCCTTCTTCGGCCTGCTCGGTCTGTACTGTGCCCTGCTCGCCATCAGCCAGCCCCTGCGCAGACTGGTCCGGCCGATCACCGGGCTGCTGGAGTTCCTCACCGTCCCGGTGAGCGCGAACCTGGCGTACGCCGTCTTCTTCTTCCTGCTCGCCGCTGCCGTCGGCGCGCGCAAGAAGGTCGCCTGGTGGCTGGTCGTCGGATATCTGATCCTGCTGCTGGTCGGTGACGTCCTCTACATCGTGCTGGAGGACTGGGAGGCGCTGGCCTCCACGGTGGTGGCCGTCGCCGCGCTGGTGGTGCTGGTACTGGCCCGCAAGGAGTTCTACGCGGCCTCCCGGCACGGTGCGGTGCGCAGGGCGCTGGGCGTGCTGGTGGCGGGACTCGCCGCCGCCGTCCTCGTCGGCTGGGGGCTGATCTCGCTGTTCCCGGGGACCCTCGTGCGCGAGGACCGGTTGCCGTGGGTGATCGTCCGCGTCTTCGGCGGCGTGCTGTACGGCGAGTTCGACGGGCACGGCCCGCGCTTCCTCTACTTCCTCTTCGGCCTCTTCGGCGCGCTCGCCCTGCTCGCCGCGGCCGCCACCCTGTTCCGCTCGCAGCGCATGGAGTCCTCCCTGCACGGCGACGAGGAACCCCGCATCCGCGCCCTCCTGCGCACGTACGGCGCGCAGGACTCGCTCGGCTACTTCGCCACCCGCCGCGACAAGGCCGTCGTCTTCGCCCCCAGCGGCCGGGCCGCCGTCACCTACCGCGTCGAGGCCGGAGTCTCCCTCGCGTCGGGCGACCCCGTCGGCGACCGGGAAGCCTGGCAGCAGGCCATTGAGGCCTGGCTGGCGATGGCCAAGCGGTACGCGTGGGCGCCCGCCGTCATGGGCGCCTCCGAAGAAGGAGCCACCGCGTTCGCCCGCGCCGGGCTCAGCGCCATGCAGCTCGGTGACGAGGCCATCCTCGACGTCGCCTCCTTCGACCTCGACGGCCGCGACATGCGCGTCACCCGCCAGGCCGTCAACCGGGTTCGCCGCACCGGCGCCACCATCCGCATCCGCCGCCACTCCGCGCTCTCCGACGCCGAGATGGAGCAGATCATCGACCGCGCCGACGCCTGGCGCGGCACCGAGACCGAACGCGGCTTCTCGATGGCGCTCGACCGGCTCGGCGACCCCGAGGACGGCGACTGCCTCCTCGTCGAGGCCTTCGACGCCGACGGCAAGCTGATCGCCCTGCTGTCCTTCGTGCCCTGGGGCAAGGACGGCATCTCCCTCGACCTGATGCGCCGCGACCGACAGGCACCCAACGGCGTCATGGAGTTCATGGTCGCCGAGATCTGCGCACAGGTCCCCAAGCAGGGCATCCGCCGCATCTCCCTCAACTTCGCGGTCTTCCGCTCCGCCTTCGAGGAGGGCGCCCGCATCGGCGCGGGCCCGGTGCTGCGCCTCTGGCGCAGGCTGCTGCTCTTCTTCTCCAAGTGGTGGCAGCTCGAAGCCCTCTACCGCTCCAACGTCAAGTACCAGCCCGCCTGGTACCCCCGCTTCCTCTGCTACGGCGACGCGGGCTCCCTCGCCCGCGTCTCCCTCGCCTCCGGCATCGCCGAAGGCTTCGTCGCCGTACCGAGCCTGCGCAAGATGTGGGGCCGCGGACACTCCCCGCGCCGTACGTTCACCAACCCGGCCAGCACCGCGGGACTGCCCTCCATCGAGGCCCTCGGCCTGGCGGGCCCCGCCGCCGACGCGAACACCGACCCGACCGCGCACCTGCCCGAGCAGATCCGCATCCGCCACCGCAAGCTGGAGCGGCTGCGCGCCGAGGGCACCGACCCGTACCCCGTCGGCGTTCCCGCCGCCACCCACACCCTCGCCGCGATCCGCGCCGCGCATCCGGCGGACGTACCCGGAACCCGCACCGGCGAACAGGCCACCGTCTCCGGCCGCGTCATGGTCGTCCGCGACTTCGGCGGCGTCGTCTTCGCCGACCTGCGCGACTGGTCGGGAGACCTCCAGATCGCCTTCACCCGCGACGGCTCCGGAGCCGCCGTCCTCGACCGGTTTACTGCCGACGTCGACTTCGGCGACCTGGTGTCCGTTACCGGTGAGATCGGTACGACCGACCTCGGCGAGCCGACCCTCTTCGTCACCGGCTGGCAGCTCACCGGCAAGTGCCTGCGCCCGCTGCCCGACAAGCGGCTCGGCCTCACCGACCCCGAGGCCAAGGTGCGCCGCCGGTACGTCGACCTGGTCGCCAGCCCCGACGCCCGCGAGGTCGTCCGCTCCCGCTCGGCCGTCGTCCAGGGCCTGCGCCAGGGCCTCCTGGAACGCGGCTACCTGGAGGTCGAGACCCCGATGCTCCAGCAGATCCACGGCGGCGCCAACGCCCGCCCCTTCACCACCCACATCAACGCCTACGACCTCGACCTCTACCTGCGCATCGCCCCCGAGCTGTACCTCAAGAGGCTCTGCGTCGGCGGCATGGAGAAGGTCTTCGAAATGGGCCGCACCTTCCGCAACGAGGGCGTCTCCTACAAGCACAACCCCGAGTTCACGATGCTGGAGGCCTACCAGGCGTACGCCGACTACGACGTCATGCTCGACCTCACCCGCGAGCTCATCCAGGGCGCCGCCACCGCCGCCTTCGGCTCGCCGATCGCCCGCAAGACGGACGCGGAAGGCAAGGTCGTCGAGCACGACATCTCCGGGCCCTGGCCGGTCAAGACGCTGTACGGGGCCGTCTCCGAAGCCCTCGGCGAAGAGGTCGACGCGGACACCGAGGAGCCGCTGCTGCGCAGGCTCTGCGACCGCTCGGGCGTCCCGCACACCCCGGAGAACACCCGCGGCGACCTCGTCCTGGAGATGTACGAGCGCCTCGTCGAGGAACGCACCACGCTCCCCACCTTCTACAAGGACTTCCCCACCGACGTCTCCCCGCTGACCCGCCAGCACCGCAAGGACCCGCGCCTCGCGGAACGCTGGGACCTGGTCGCCTTCGGCACCGAACTGGGCACCGCCTACTCGGAGTTGACCGACCCCGTCGAGCAGCGCCGCCGCCTGATGGCACAGTCGCTGCTCGCGGCGGGAGGCGACCCGGAGGCCATGGAGGTCGACGAGGACTTCCTGGACGCACTGGAGTACGCGATGCCGCCCACCGGCGGCCTCGGCATCGGCGTGGACCGCCTGGTCATGTTCCTCACCGGCCGCACCATCCGCGAGACGCTGCCGTTCCCACTGGTGCGCCGCTGACGGCTGTTTCGCCGTACGGCCCGTAGTTCCATCGGGTGCAATAGCGGCCCGTATGCGGAGTGGATCGATGCCTCGCACGCCATGGCGTGCGAGGCATTAGTCATGAAAGAAGATCAGCAGTCCATTCCGGGGTCCACTCCGGGCCGTCGTGCGCTGCTCCGCCTCGCCGCCTGTACCGGCGCCGCCGCCACCGTGCACGTGCTGACCGCCGACCCGGCCGGAGCGCCCGGCCCGCCCGCTCCCGCGAAGCCCCGGCCCGCCGCCGGTCCGCAGCGGGCCGCGGCCCCGCTCAAGCCGTCCGCGTACCGGCTGCGGCCCATGACCGCGTACGCGCCACCGCGGCTCGGAGCCGCGCGCCCGCCCGTACGGCACAAGCCGTTCCTGCGGATGGACGCCCCCGGCCGCACGATGGTCCTCACCTTCGACGACGGCCCCGACCCCCGCTACACCCCGGACATCCTCAAGACGCTGCGCCGGCACGGGGCGCGCGCGATGTTCTTCGTCTGCGGCGAAATGGCGGTCGACAACCAGGACCTGCTGCGCGAGATGGTCGACGACGGACACATCATCGGCAACCACTCCTGGGACCACCCGCTCATGCCCAAGCTGTCCCGCTCCCGCATCCGCTCCCAGCTGGAGCGCACCAGCGACGTCGTGGAGAACGCGGTGCGGGAGGCGCCCCGCTGGTACCGGGCCCCGTACGGAGCCTGGAACCGGGCGTCCTTCGAGATCGGCGCCGACCTGGGCATGGAGCCGCTCGGCTGGACCGTCGACACCCTCGACTGGACCGAGCCGGGCTCCTCCGCCATCATCCACCGGGTGCGGGCCGGCGCGGGCGCGGGAGTCGTCGTCCTGTCGCACGACGCGGGCGGCAACAGGTCGGGCACCGTCCGCGCCCTGCGCACGTACCTCCCCGAACTCCTCGACCAGGGCTACCGGATCACCGTCCCGCACCTCTAGCCGGTGGCCGGCGGGAGGTCACGCCTAGCGGGTGGCCACGAGCCGGGCGAACACCACCACGTTCCCCGCGTAGCCGCTGTCCTTCGAGTAGCCGCCGCCGCAGGTGATCACCCGCAGCTCCGGGTGCCCGGTGCCGCCGTACACCCGGGCGCCCGGGAAGTCCTCCTTGGAGTACACCTCCACCCCGTACACCTCGAAGACGGCGGTACGTCCGTCGAAGCGGTCCACCTCCACCCGCTGGCCCTTCTTCACCGAGCCGAGGCCGAAGAAGACGGCGGGCCCGGCGTGGTTGTCGACGTGCCCCACGACGACGGACGTGCCGTTCTGGCCGGGCGCGATGCCGTTCTGGTACCAGCCGGCCAGGTTGGCGTCCTGCGGGGGAGGGGCCTCGATCCAGCCCTCCTGGTCGAGGCCGACGTCCACCATGGGTGCGTCGACCTGGACCCCCGGGATGCGGACCCGGGCCGCCGGTGCGTACGGCAGCGGCGCGACCCCCGTGGCCCGACGTGGACCTGACGGCCCGTCAGAACCGTGGTCCCGTGCGGCTGCCGCGGCCGGCTGCGGCGGCCCGAAGGTGATGTCGCTGCCGTTGCGCAACAGGGCGAGCCCGGTGAGCATCGCCAGCGCCAGGGCACCCCACGGTGCGCGCCTCTTCGGGTGCGCGCCGCGCCATTCCTGCCCCATGTTGCTGCTCCCTTCGTCGCGCCCCGCCCGCCCGCCGTGCACGGATCCGCCCGTCTGGTACGGACGCTAAGCGCGCGGCGTCGACGCGGCGAGGTGCGGAGGGCGAACGGGTGGCAGGGCAGGAGTTTTGACGGCCAGTCACCTGGCGGGCCGTCAGTTGGCTAGCCTGCGGGGCCCTCCGGAGTGCTCCGCAGGGCGTCGAAGTGCGTCGAAAGCTTCAGGAGGACGCCCCAAGGCTCCGGAAGTCACCGGAACGGCGTGTTACGTCACCGGTCCGGCTCAGTGCGAAATGCGGGAGTCGCAGGCCCAAGTGAGGGTTCGTCATGGGAGACGTACTCGTCGAATTTCCCGGAGCACCGCTCCGGAGCGTCGTCCCATGGAGGTTCTACGATGCGTGCTTCACGCGCCTACGCGGCGATCGCCGTCGCTTGCGCCGCCGTCGGTTTCGCCGCTTCGCCGGCCGCCGCGACCAACGGTCCCAGCGACGTCACGGTCAACCCCTACTCGGTCCACCAGGGCAGCACGATCTCCATCGCGGCGACCGGCTGCGGCCACGGTGGAACGGTGACGTCCAACGCCTTCCCGCAGGCCAGCCTGTCGGCGGGCGGGAAGGGGTACGCGTCGGCCCGGATCAACGACCACGCCACCCCCGGGCACTACAACCTCGCGGTGAAGTGCAGCGACAACGCGATGGTCGCCACCCACCAGTTCACCGTGCTCGCCGGGCGCGGTGCGCACGGCGGACTCGGCGGCTCGTTCGGCCCCAGTGACACGGACGTGGCGGTCGGCGCGGGCCTGGTCGCCTCGGCGGCCCTCGGCGGTGCGATCTTCGTGGCCCGCCGCCGCAGGGCCGCCGGCGCCAGGGCCTGACCCGTACGTGCCAGGTGGTGCCACGCCGGTGGGCCCGAGTCCCTGCTCCAGGGACTCGGGCCCACCGGCGTATGTGTGTGACGCGGGTTCCGCAGCGCCGAGGTCTCAGTGCCGGCGGTTGCCCGCGGCCCGCCGGTGCACCGCGTACCAGGAGCCGCCGGCCGCGAGCACCACGAGGGCCGCACCACCGGCGACGCGGGTGCGGTCCATGCCGCCGATGCTGCCGCCGAGTCCGCCGCGCACCCCTCGGGGGGAAGCGGAAGTAATGGGGGAGGGGGTAGCGACGGGAGGGGTGGAGGTGACGGGAGAGGCGGAGGTGACCGGGGAGGCGGGGGTGACCGTGGACGGCCGGGAGGTCGAGCTCGTCGTCGGGAGGGTGCTGCTGCCCGCGACGGTCAGCGAGGCGGAGCCCTTGGCGCCGTTGCAGGAGAACGCCACGTCGTACCTGGCGCCGGGCCGGGAGTCCCAGCCGACGGTCGCCCTGCCGGTCTTCCCGGCCGGGATGAGCACCCTGTCGAAGACCCCGGAGGTGACGGTGGCGGAGCCGGGGCATCCCGTGGCGGTGAGCGTGACCTGGCGGCCGGGCGCGATGGTGGAGGGCGTCACGGAGAACCTGTACGCGGTGCCGGCCCCCGTAGTGGTGTCGCCGTCCGCCGCGGAGACGGGGGAAACGGTGCAGGTCAGAGCGGCGAATCCGACGGCGGTCGCCGCTGCGGTGGATGCGAGCCGTGTCGCGCGCATGGTGAAGCCTCCGGGTCCCCGAGGAGCAGCGGCGGAACGGTTTTCCACTCGTACATCGGAAATGCGCCTCGATATCCGAAACGCTAGGAGTGCCCGGTGCGACTCGCGATCACAGTCGCGCGAATGGGGCACAGAAGTCCCCCGGTCGGCCCCGGTGGGGAGGGTGGGACGACGGGACGGGGGGGCGCATTCGGCGGCATCACGGAGTGGTACGGGCAGGGGAGTTGACGCTGCCGCTCGGGCGGCCGGGGTGCACGGTGACCGCGGTCGGGCCGGACCTCGCCACCCAGCGCAAATAACGTTACTCGGTTGCGGTTGAGTCTTGGTTGTGTTTTTCTTCGTGTGGTGGACGTGCGACCTGACCGACCGCCGGACGAAGTGCGCAACGGAGGAGCGGACATGACTGGTGTGCTGATCGTGGGATCCGGGCCGACCGGGCTGACCCTGGCGTGCGACCTCGCCCGCCGGGGCGCCGAGGTGCGGATCGTCGACAAGTCCCCCGAATTCCCCCGGAGTTCACGGGCCAAGGGCCCCAACCCCCGAAGCCTCGAAGTGCTGGAGGACCTCGGTGTCGTAGGGGAGGTGCTCGCCGCCGGATGCGCCCCTCTCCTCATGCGCAAGTACCGCGACGGGACGGCCATTGCCGACTCCGACCCGAACGAGTCGCGGCGGCCGACCCCCGCCGCCCCCTACGACCGGGGACGGCTCCTCCCGCAGTGGAAGCTGGAGGAGATCCTCCGCACCCGGCTGGCCGGGTACGGCGTGCACGTCGAGCTGGGCACGGAGATCGTCTCGTACGAACAGGACGGCGACCGGGTCCTCGCCAAGGCCGCCGCCGGCTCCCGCATCGAGGCGGACTACCTGGTCGGCTGCGACGGCGGACACAGCTCGGTCCGCAAGCTCATGGGTGTCTCCTTCGACGGCACCACGCACGACACGCAGCTGATGGTCACCGGCGACGTCGCGCTGGAGGGCCCGCCGGACGGCGGCGCACAGCTCACCCGCGACCGCTGGCACCAGTGGTTCGACGAGGACGGCGCCGTGATGCTCTGCCCGATCCCGGGCACCGACACCCTCTGGTGGTTCCAGGCGGGACCCGAGTCCGACGCCGACGGTACGCCCGCACCTCCCTCCCGGGAGAGCTTCCAGCGGCTCTTCGACCGGCACGCCCGCATCCCCGGCATCCGCCTCACCGACGCCGCGCTGCTCTCCACGTACCGCGTCAACGTGCGCATGGCCGACCGCTTCCGCGACGGCCGCATCTTCCTCGCGGGCGACGCCGCGCACGTCCACCCGATCGCGGGCGGCCTCGGCATGAACACCGGCATCCAGGACGCCTTCAACCTGGGCTGGAAACTCGGCGCCGTCCTCACCGGGCAGGCCGGTGAGGACCTTCTCCGCACGTACGAGGAGGAGCGCCTGCCCGTCGCCGCCTGGACCCTCGACACCTCGTCGGCAGGGCTGGCGGCGGTCATGGAGGCGATCAAGAAGCCCGGCGGCGGCCTCGACGCGGGTCTGACCGAGGAGACCAACGCCCTCGGCCTCGGCTACCGCTGGAGCTCGCTCTCCCGCCGCGGCACGGTGGCCTCCACCACGCTCCAGGCGGGCGACCGCGCGCCGGACGCCCCGTGCACGGACACCGCGACCGGCACTCCGCTCCGCCTCTTCGAAGCGTTCGCAGGACCGCACTTCACCCTCCTCGGCTTCGGCGAGGGCGCGGCGGCGGCGCTGAAGGAGGTGGCCGAACAGGCCCCCGGCACCGTACGGACGTACCCGGTGGACGCGGGCCCGCACGGCGGTCTGAGCGACGACGACGGGCACGCCAGGGCCGCGTACGGCATCGAGGGCGACGCCCTGGTGCTGATCCGGCCCGACAACCACGTGGCCCTGTTCGCCGCGGCGGACGACAAGGACGCGGTGCTGGGCTGCCCCGGGGTGTGAACGCCTGTCGGCTCCCCGCGGGAAGCACGGGGAGCCGACAGGGCGGGGGTGGGGCGGGGGCGCGCGGTGGTCAGCCGCTGCCCGGGAGGAGCTCCAGGAACGGGTCCGGGGTGGCTGCGATGCCGTGGCCGAACGGTGAGTCCAGGTCCCAGATGAGGAAGAGCAGGAAGGCGATCATCACGCTGAAGAGTCCGGCGAGCAGCAACTCCCGTGGAGTGCGCCGGATTTGGAGGGTGAAGATCAGGCCGACGGTGATGAGGCCGCCGGTGATGAGGCCGAACCAGACGACGCCGGGCATCGTCGCCTCGGTGTTCTGGGCGCGTTGGTTGCGGGCGTCGTCCGCGGCGGCGACCTGGTCGACCAGGGGCTGGTAGGCCTGGCCCTCCAGGTCGGTCCTGGGGGCGTAGAGGGTGACGTCGTGGCGGACCCGGTCGAGGAGTTCGCCGCCGCGGTCGGTGAGTTCGCCCTGGTCGGTCATGTGCTGCCACTCGGTGTTGACGACGTGGCTGACGTACGCGTCGACGTCGGCGCGGATGCGGGCGCGGACCTCGGCCGGGTAGACCTCGGTGCGGGCACTGACCTCGTGCAGGGCCTGGGCCTCCTGGCGTACGGACTCCTGGGCGGCGCCGCGGCCCTCCCAGACTCCGGCGATGGCGAGGCCGAGGACGATCGCGTAGATCACGCCGATCATCATCGTCATGTATTCGAGGACATCGGGCGTTTCGCTCGGATCGTCGTCCTCGCCGACCCGGCGATGGTTGATGATCACGATGGTGATGACGACCGCACAGGCAGCGGCCATCGCGATGGTCAGTACGAGCCATTCCGACAAAAGAACCTCCGACGAAGGTCCCGCTCAGCGGGAGGAGCGGGGGCGCAGAACCGCGACGGCGAACACCGCGGGCGCCGAGATCATGAGCGTGAGAGTGAGCATCGAGGTCTGGCCCTCGGCGGGTTTGCGGGCCGGCCTGCGGTAGCTGGGAAGGGCGACCGCTCCGGGCAGCGGCGGTGCAGGCCGTGCCGAGGGGGGCGGTGCGCGAAGGGGCGGTGGAGGAGGGGGCAGCGGGGGCGGTGGGAGTGGTGGGGCTGCTTCCGGTCGTACGGGCGCGGGGGGCGCCGGTGCGGGCACCGGAGGCGGGGGCTTCGGCGACGGCGGCTTGGGTGCCGGGGGCCGCGGTGACGGAGGCTTCGGCTTCGCCGGAGGTGCCGGGGGCTTCGGGTCGGAGGGTGGCGGCGGCTGGGGTTCGGGCGGAGGCGGAGTCGGGGTGGGCGTCGGCCGGCAGGGGATGTGGCTGCCCGCCGCCGACACCGCGACCGACTCGCCGTCCTGGCCGACGGACGCGTACGCGCAGCTGTCGGCGGACGCGGGTACGGAGCCGGCCAGCAGCCAGCAGAGGGCGGCCGAGGACAGCAGGCGCACGAGGAGCGGACCGGAGATCCGGCGTGATCCAGCAAGGAAGGTCGTCATGAATCTGCTCAACGACGGTATGCGGGAGAAGTATGGGATCCCCTGATGGCTGATCTTTTGCGGATTCGCGTTCGGGACGGGAACGAATGAGCGGCGGAGGCCAACGGATGAGCGGCAGAGGTCACGGCAGCCGGTCCGGAAAGTTTTTCCCGGGGCGTTGAACACGGGGGCGCATCCCGCACGTACCTAGGGCCATGAGCGGCGCACACCGGCGTCGCACTCAGCCCTTCGGGCACCTTCGGGATACGGGAGTCGACATGAGCACCTGGCGGAATGCTTCGCTCGCGGTGACGGCGGCGGCAGTGCTGGCACTGACGACGGCGTGCGGTCAGGAGAACGGGAACGGCTCCTCCGGTTCCCAGTCCGTGGGGAACGCCGCCCCGGCCGAGAAGCCCGCGGGCGACGGGTACGGCAGCGGCGACGGATACGGCGACGGAGCGGCGGCCGCACCCAAGGAGGCGGGGCGGCTCGCAGTCAGGGACACCGGACAGCTCGGCAAAGTCGTCACCGACAGCGCGGGCATGACCCTCTACCGGTTCGACAAGGACACCGCGAAGCCGTCCCAGTCGAATTGCGACGGCGACTGCGCGAAGGCCTGGCCCGTGGTGCCCGCAGGCAGCGTCACCGCCGCACCTGGAACCGACCCGTCCGTGGTCGGCTCGGTGACCCGGAGCGACGGCAGCAAGCAGCTCACGCTCGGAGGCTGGCCCATGTACCGGTTCGCGAAGGACGCCAAGGCGGGCGACCTCAACGGGCAGGGCGTGGGCGGCACTTGGTTCGCCTCCGCGCCCGACGGCAAGAAGGCCGCCCCGGCGGGCGCGGAGGCACAGGCCCCGCCGGCCCCCGGCTCGGCGGCCCCGGAGGCCCCCGACGGGCTCCCCGGGATGTCCGTACGCAAGGACCCGAAGCTGGGCGAGATCGTCGTCGACTCCCAGGGCAGGACCGTCTACCGCTTCAAGAAGGACTCGGCCTGGCCCATGCGGACCGCCTGCACCGGAGCCTGCCTGGCGAAATGGCCGGCGGTCCCCCCGGTGGCCAGGAACAGCATCGAGGGCATCCTCAAGAAGGGTTTCGTCGTCTTCGACCGGCCCGACGGCGTCAAGCAGCAGACGATCAACTGCTGGCCCGTTTACACCTTCTCGGGCGACAGCAAGGCGGGCGACACCAACGGGCAGGGTGTGGGCGGCACTTGGTACGCGGTGTCCCCGCAGGGAAAACTCGTGGGCGCCCCCAAGTAGCAGTCCCGGCACATCAGCTCATACAGTCGGCCCGTCGTTCCCGCCCCGCGCGGGAACGACGGGCCGGACGCGTACCGTGGCACCGTGCAGGCGTACAGGGTGCACATGCCATCGGAGTGTGACCGAGAACGGACCGCCATTTTCCGTTTTCACTCGCTCTGCTGGCTACAGGTCAGTAGCCTCGGCTCGAACAACCGGGCGTGGTGATCAGCCTTGCCCGAACCCGTCGTGGCGACTTGTTGGAGACATTGATGGAGCGTCCCGCCTGGGCCCCGCCCGGCATCGACATCTCGATGCCGAGCGTGTCCCGCATCTACGACTTCTACCTGGGCGGTTCGCACAACTTCGAGGTCGACCGGGAGGCGGCCCGCCGGGCCATGGAGTTCATGCCGGGCCTGCCCAAGATCATGCAGGCGAACCGGGCGGTCATGCGGCGCGCGGTGCGCCACGCACTGTCCCAGGGCGTCACCCAGTTCCTCGACATCGGCTCCGGCATCCCCACCTTCGGCAACGTCCACGAGGTCGCCCAGGCCGCCGAACCCGGGGCGCGCGTCGTGTACGTCGACCACGATCCGGTGGCAGTCGCCCACAGTCAGGCCGTGCTCGCCGGGAACGACCTGGCCGCGGTCATCGCCGCCGATCTGCGCAAGCCGCGCGAGATCCTGGACCACCCCGCCCTGGGCCAACTCATCGACCTGGAACGGCCGGTGGCGCTCCTGCTGGTCGCCGTCCTGCACTTCATCGAGGACGCCGACGACCCGCAGGGCGCCGTCGCGACCCTCCGCGACGCGCTCGCGCCGGGCAGCATGCTGATCGTCACCCACGCCTCGTACGAGGGCGTCCCGGTCACCGAGGAACAGGCGGGCGGTGCCGTCGACGTCTACCAGAAGATCAAGAATCCGCTGATCATGCGCTCGCGCGCCGAGGTCGCCCGGTTCTTCGAGGGGTACGAGATGGTGGCACCCGGCCTCGTGCCGATGGCCGATTGGCGCCCCGAGACCCCTGTCGCGCAGGAGGACCCGTACGCGTTCTCAGGCTTCGCAGGGGTGGGGCGCAAGGCGTGAGCGCGCAGGCGCAGGCACCGGACGGGGAACAAGGACCGGGCCACGACGGCCGACCGGCCACGGCCCCACGACAGAGCCCCGACGCGATCCGGGCCGGGGGCGCCGGGCAGACCCCGGGCGCCGGACTGGCCCCAGGTGCCGGGCAGGCTCCGGGCGCAGGGTCGGCCCCAAGCATCGGGCAGAATCCGGGCGCGGACCCGGTATCGGCCAGGGGGCCGGTCAAGGGCGGTACCCCGGACCAGAGCGCCGACACGGGCATCGGCACGGGCATCGGCACGGGCAAGGGCGCGACCCGGGGTGCGAGCACGGCCCCGAGTGCCGGACCGGCCCCGGGCATCCGGCAGGCCCCGGGTGCCCGTGGAGACCGGCAGGCGGGTGTGGACCGGCAGGCGGGTGCCGACCAGCAGGCCGGTGCAGACCGTTGTGCCGTTCCCGACGGGCCCGAGGACCGGCTCAGGCGGTTTGCCACGATCTGGAGCCGGGCCATCTTCCCGGCCACCGCCACCTCCCTGACCCGCCCCGAGTTCGAGCAGCTCCTGCTGCCGCTCGCCCGGCGGCTCGGCGAGGCACTGCCCCGGCGGCCCTTCGACGCGGCGCCCGCGCACGAGGTCGGTGCCGCCCTCGTCGACGCGCATTGCACCGACCCGGACGCCCTCGTCCGTACCCTCGGCGTCGTCGACTCGTATCTCGTCCTCTACTGCGCCGCCGGTGACGAACCCCCGGCCGCAGCCGAGGAGAACCGGGCCCGCTGTGCCCGCCTCCAGCACGGCATCGCCGCCGGTTTCGCCCAGGCGCTGCGCGAGCGGACCCTGCGTGAGCAGGAGGCCATCGCCCGGTCCGCGCTGTCCGCCCGCAGTGAGGCCCGGCAGGCCCTGCACGCCACCGAGGAACGCTTCCGCGCGGTCTTCGAGGGAGCGGCCGTCGGTATCGGCATCGCCGCGCTCGACGGCACGATCCTGGAGGTCAACGAGACGCTGACCCGCATGTTCGGCGGCCTCGACTCCCAGGTCCGCGGCCGCAAGGTCAGCGAGTGGGGGCACCCCGAGGACACCGCCCAAATCTGGGGCATGTACGAGGAGTTGGTGCGCGGCGAGCGCGACCACTACCGCTGCGAGAAGGCGTTCTACCGCGGCGACGGTACCGTCCTGTGGACCAACCTCACGGTGTCCCTGCTGCGCGACGCCGACGGCCGCCCGCAGTATCAGCTCGCCCTCATGGAGGACACCACTGAGCGCCGGCTGCTCAACCTGCGGCTGCGGTACGAGGCGACGCACGACGCGCTCACCGGGTTGCCCAACCGCACCCTGTTCTTCGAACGGCTGGAGAAGGCGCTGGCTGCGGGCGGCGCTCCCCGCTTCGGCCTCTGCTACCTCGACCTCGACGGCTTCAAGGCCGTCAACGACAGCCTCGGCCACTCCGCGGGGGACCGCCTGCTCGTCGAGGTCGCCGACCGGCTGCAGAGCTGTGCGACCGCCCCCGGCGAGATGGTGGCCCGGCTCGGCGGCGACGAGTTCGTGGCGCTGACCACAGGCCCCGACACTCGCCGCGAGGTCGACGACCTGGCCGCCCGGATACTGAACGCGCTGGCCACCCCGGTACACCTGGAGGGCCGCGAGATCACCGTGCGCGGCTCCATCGGCATCGTCGAGGGCCCGGCGGGCGAACGCGGTCCCGCCGACGTGCTGCGCAGCGCCGACATCACCATGTACCGGGCCAAGTCGGCCGGTGGCAACCGCTTCGAGTTCGCCGACGCCGAGGCCGACGCGCGCGCCATCACCCGGCACGGGCTGACCAACGCGCTGCCCGCGGCCCTGGAGCGCGGTGAGTTCTTCATCGAGTACCAGCCGCTGGTCCACCTCGGCGACGGCAGCGTGCACGGCGCCGAGGCCCTGGTCCGCTGGAGCCACCCGCAGCACGGCGTCCTTGGCCCGGACCGGTTCATTCCGCTCGCCGAGCACACCGGTCTCATCGTGCCGCTCGGCCGTTGGGTGCTCCAGGAGTCCGTCACCCAGGCCAGGTACTGGCAGGAGAAGCACGCCGACGGCGGGCCCCTGCGCATCAACGTCAACCTCTCGCCCACCCAGCTGCACCACCCCGGCCTCGTCGCCGACACCGTCGAGGTCCTGGAACGTGCCGGGCTGTCACCAGGGGCGCTGTGCCTGGAAGTCACCGAGTCCGCGCTGATAGGGGCCGACGAGGACCTCCTGAAGCCGCTGCGCCAGCTCGCCGACATGGGCGTCGACATCGCCCTCGACGACTTCGGCACGGGGTACTCCAACCTCGCCAACCTGCGCCGCCTCCCGGTGAGCGTCCTGAAGCTGGACCGGTCCTTCACCCAGAGCATGCAACAACTGCCCGCCGATCCGGTGGACTTGAAGATCGTCGAGGGGATCGTCGCGCTCGCCCACAGCCTCTCGCTGGCGGTGACGGTCGAGGGCGTCGAGACGGGCGCCCAGGCCGACCAGCTGAGGGAGCTGGGCTGCGACACCGCCCAGGGGTGGTACTACGCCCGCCCGGGTGCGCCGGATCGCATTCACTCCCTGGTGCTGATGGACGCGGTCTAGCGGCCAGTGGGGTTGCCCCCCCTACCGGGAGTTGCCCATCGGGGGCGGGGGCATTGTGCGGGTGCGTCGTGGCTGGTCGCGCAGTTCCCCGCGCCCCTAAATGCCTGCCCCTCAGCCCCGCTGGCTTCCCACGCGGAGTGCCCCTTTTCCACGACCGCTCACCGCTCACCGCTCAGCCAAAAGCACCCGCTGCAGCTCCCGCGCCGCCCGCGGCGGAGCCACGTCGCTGCGGTGCGCCAGCGCGATCGTGCGCCGCAGCCCCGGTCTGGCCAGCGGCGTGACGCGCAGCCCGGTCCCGGCCCGTTCCGCCACCATGCGTGGGACGACGGCCACGCCAAGACCCGCCCGTACGAAACCGAGGACCGCGTCCATCTCGCCGCCCTCCACCGTGAACACCGGCTCGAAGCCCTCCGCCCGGCACGCGGCCACGGTCAGTTCCCGCAGGTCGTAGCCGTGCCGGAACATCACCATCGGCTCGTCCCGCAGATCCGCGATGCGGACCGGACGGCGCGGTGCGCGCGCGGCCGGCGACGACACCACCACCAGGTCCTCGTGCAGCAGTTCCACCGTGGTGAGCGCGGGGGAGGGGGTCGGGAGGGGCAGGACGACCAGGGCCAGGTCCAGGGCGCCGCGCGCCAGTTCCCGTACGAGATCGTGCGAGCCGCCCTCCTCGACGAGGAGCTGGATGCCCGGGTGCGCGTCGTGGAAGGTGCGCAGCACGTCGGGCAGGAGCCCGGTGCAGAGACTCGGCGTCGCACCCAGGCGGACCCGCCCCCGCCGCAGCTGCGCCAGCTCCTGCACCTCAAGACGGGCGGTGTCCGTGTCGGCGAGGATGCGCCGGGCGAGCGGGAGGAGGGCCTCGCCGGCATCGGTGAGGGAGATGTTGCCGCGCGCCCTGGTGAACAGGTCGGCGCCCAACTCCCGCTCCAGCGACCGGATCTGCTGGGAGAGCGAGGGCTGCGCCACATGCAGCTCCTCGGCGGCACGGGTGAAGTGCCGCGACTCGGCGACGGCCACGAAATAGCGGAGCTGCTGGAACTGCATGAGGCCAGTCTAGATGGGTCGATAGGCATTCCCTATGGAGATGAGCCGTACCATGTGTTGGACCTCTGGGGCCTTTCGGCCCTAGCGTCTTGCTCCATGGCTCTGGCAACGCGGCAGGACACCGCTCCCTCCCGAAAACCGCCCGTACGGCGCCCCACCGGACTCCGGGGATTCTGGGGGTCGACCGTCGGCAAGAAGACGGTCATGGCCGTCAGCGGGCTGATCATGCTCGGCTATCTCGTCGCCCACATGATCGGCAACCTGAAGATCTTCTTCGGGACGGACGAGTTCAACGGGTACGCGCACTGGCTGCGCACCATGGGCGACCCCGTCCTGCACTACGAGTGGGCGCTGTGGGGCGTACGCGTGCTGCTGCTGGCGGCCGTCGTCGGGCACGCGGTGTCCGCGTACCAGCTCAGCCGCCGCGACATCCGGGCCCGGCCCACCGCGTACGTCCACAAGCGCAGGCGGGCGAGCTACGCGACCCGCACCATGCGCTGGGGCGGCGTCATCCTGCTGCTCTTCATCGTGTGGCACCTGCTCGACCTGACCCTGCTCACGGTCAACGAGAACGCGCAGCCGGGCAAGCCGTACGAGAACGTCGTCGCGACCTTCTCCCACTGGTACGGCAACGCGATCTACATCGTCGCGATGCTCGCCGTCGGCCTGCACGTCCGGCACGGCTTCTGGAGCGCCGCCCAGACCCTCGGCGTCGGCAACGCCACCCGCGAGCGCTTCCTGAAGGCCGCCGCGAACCTCCTCGCCCTCGTACTGACCGTGGGCTTCCTCTCCGTACCGGTCGCGGTCATGACCGGATTGGTGGGCTGACATGACTTCCCCGTACGCCGACGCCGCGTCCTTCTCGGAATACGCGACCGGCGCCCCCGTCGCCGACACCAAGGCCCCCTCCGGGCCCGTCGCCGAACGCTGGGACACCCGCCGCTTCGAGGCGAAGCTGGTCAACCCCGCCAACCGGCGCAAGCACACCGTGATCGTCGTCGGCACCGGCCTCGCCGGCGGCTCGGCGGGGGCCACGCTAGCCGAACAGGGCTACCAAGTCGTGCAGTTCTGCTTCTCGGACTCCCCGCGCCGCGCCCACTCCATCGCCGCCCAGGGCGGCATCAACGCCGCCAAGAACTACCGCAACGACGGCGACTCGGTGCACCGGCTCTTCTACGACACCGTCAAGGGCGGCGACTTCCGCGCCCGCGAGTCCAACGTGCACCGGCTCGCCCAGATCTCGGTGGAGATCATCGACCAGTGCGTCGCGCAGGGCGTGCCCTTCGCCCGCGAGTACGGCGGCCTGCTCGACACCCGCTCCTTCGGCGGCGTCCAGGTGTCGCGGACCTTCTACGCCCGCGGCCAGACCGGACAGCAGCTGCTCCTCGGCGCCTACCAGGCACTGTCGCGGCAGATCGCCGCCGGGAGCGTCGAGATGCACCCGCGCACCGAGATGCTCGACCTGATCGTCGTCGACGGGAAGGCGCGCGGCATCGTCGCCCGCGACCTGATCACCGGGAAGATCGACACGTACTTCGCGGACGCCGTCGTCCTCGCGTCCGGCGGCTACGGCAACGTCTTCTACCTCTCGACGAACGCCATGAACTCCAACGCCACCGCGATCTGGCGGGCGCACCGGCGCGGCGCGTACTTCGCCAACCCCTGCTTCACCCAGATCCACCCCACCTGCATCCCGCGCACCGGCGACCACCAGTCCAAGCTGACCCTGATGAGCGAGTCGCTGCGCAACGACGGCCGCATCTGGGTGCCCAAGGCCCAGGGGGACCAGCGGCCGGCCCGCGAGATCCCCGAGGAGGAGCGCGACTACTACCTGGAGCGCATCTACCCCTCCTTCGGCAACCTCGTCCCCCGCGACATCGCCTCCCGCGCCGCCAAGAACGTCTGCGACGAGGGCAGGGGAGTGGGACCCGGTGGGCAGGGGGTCTACCTCGACTTCGCCGACGCCATCGCCCGGATGGGCCGGGGGGCCGTCGAGGAGAAGTACGGCAACCTCTTCGACATGTACGCGCGGATCACCGCCGAGGACCCGTACGAGACGCCGATGCGGATCTACCCCGCCGTGCACTACACGATGGGCGGGCTGTGGGTCGACTACGACCTCCAGACCACCGTGCCCGGCCTGTTCGCCGTCGGCGAGGCCAACTTCTCCGACCACGGCGCCAACCGGCTCGGCGCCTCCGCCCTCATGCAGGGCCTCGCCGACGGGTACTTCGTACTCCCTGCCACCATCAACGACTATCTGGCCCGGCACGCCCAGCAGGACGCCGTGGACGCCTCCCACCCGGCCGCCGCCGCTGTCGTACGGGAGACGGAGCAGCGCATCGAGAAGCTGCTCGCCGTCGACGGCGACCGCACCCCCGACTCCTTCCACCGCGAACTCGGCGAGCTGATGTGGGAGTTCTGCGGAATGGCACGGACCGAGGAGGGCCTGCGCAAGGCGCTGGGCCGGATCCCGGAGATCCGCGAGGAGTTCTGGCGGCGGATCAAGGTGCCCGGCACCGGCGAGGAGTTCAACCAGTCCCTGGAGAAGGCCAACCGCATCGTCGACTACCTGGAGCTCGCCGAGCTGATGTGTCTCGACGCCCTGCACCGTGAGGAGTCCTGCGGCGGCCACTTCCGCGAGGAGTCCCAGACCCCGGACGGGGAGGCGGCCCGCGACGACGCGCGCTTCTCCTACGCGGCCGCCTGGGAGTTCACCGGCAACGCCCCCGTCCTACACAAGGAAGACCTCCTCTTCGAGTACGTCCACCCCACCCAGCGGAGCTACGCATGAGGCTCACCCTGCGCGTCTGGCGCCAGAAGAACCCGAACACCCCCGGGGAGATGGCGAGTTACGACGTCGACGGCATCTCCGCCGACATGTCCTTCCTCGAAATGCTCGACACCCTCAACGAGGAACTGATCCTCAGGGGCGACGACCCCGTCGCCTTCGACCACGACTGCCGCGAAGGCATCTGCGGCGCCTGCTCGCTCGTCATCAACGGCGACGCACACGGCCCCGAGCGCACCACCACCTGCCAGCTCCACATGCGGTCCTTCTCCGACGGCGACACCATCGACGTCGAACCGTGGCGGGCCTCCGCGTTCCCCGTCGTCAAGGACCTCGTCGTGGACCGCTCCGCCTTCGACCGGATCATCCAGGCCGGCGGATATGTGAGCGTGCCCACCGGCGCCGCACCCGAGGCGCACGCCACCCCCGTGCCCAAGGCCGACGCCGACTTCGCCTTCGAGCACGCCGAGTGCATCGGCTGCGGGGCGTGCGTCGCAGCCTGCCCCAACGGGTCGGCGATGCTGTTCACCTCGGCCAAGATCAACCACCTGAATGTGCTTCCGCAGGGCGCACCCGAGCGCGAGACGCGGGTCCTCGACATGGTCGCGCAGATGGACGACGAGGGCTTCGGCGGCTGCACCCTCGCCGGAGAGTGCGCCACCGCCTGCCCGAAGGGGATTCCACTGCCGTCCATCGCGGCGATGAACAAGGAATGGCTGCGGGCGAACAAGAAGGTCCGGCGCTGAGTTCCCGGACGGGAGAGGCGGCCAGGACGGCGGTCAGGACGGCGGCCAGGACGGCGCTCAGGACGGCGTACCGGCCCGTGGAGGACTAGACGGATCCACCGGCGAATTCCCGTGCCAGGTACGGCGCGGTACGGCTCTCCGCCGACCGGGCCACCTCGCGGGGCGGTCCGGCCGCGACGATCCGGCCGCCCTCGTCGCCGCCGCCGGGGCCGAGGTCGAGCACCCAGTCGGCGCCCGCCACTACGGCCATGTCGTGCTCGACGACGACCACCGAGTTCCCGGCGTCCACGAGACCGTGCAGCTGCCGCATGAGGACTTCCGTGTCGGCGGGATGCAGTCCGGTCGTCGGCTCGTCGAGGACGTACAGGGTGTGCCCCCTGCGGGTACTGGAGCGCTGCAACTCCGATGCCAGCTTGATGCGTTGGGCCTCGCCGCCGGACAACTCGGTGGCGGGCTGGCCGAGCCGCAGATAGCCGAGACCCACCTCGAGCAGGGCGCGCAGACTGCGGGCCGCGGCCGGAGTGGAGGCGAAGAAGTCCGCCGCCGCCTCGACCGTCAGGTCCAGCACCTCGGCGATGTTCAGGCCCCGGTGCGTGACCTGGAGCGTTTGCGGGTTGTAGCGGGCGCCGTGGCAGTCCGGGCACGGCGCGTACGTACTGGGCAGGAAGAGCAGCTCCACCGAGACGAAACCCTCGCCCTGGCAGGTCTCGCAGCGGCCACCCGCCACATTGAAGGAGAACCGGCCCGCTCTGTACCCGCGCGCCTTCGACTCCTCCTCCGCCGTGAACAGCTTCCGCACGACGTCGAAGAGTCCGGTGTACGTCGCCAGGTTGGAGCGCGGTGTGCGGCCGATCGGCTTCTGGTCGACCGTCACCAGCCGCTGCACACCGGGGAGTTCATCGGTGATCCCGCCCGCCAGGGTGGACTTTCCGGAGCCCGAGACCCCGGTCACGGCGGTCAGGACGCCCAACGGCAGTTCCGCCTCCAGCGCGTGCAGGTTGTGCCGGGTCAGCGGGCCGAGCTTCAGCCACCCGGACGGCTCGCGGACGGCCCGTACCGGCGGCGGCTGCCGGTCGAAGAGGAAGCGACGCGTCGCCGACTGTGCGACCTCGGCGAGCGCGGCGGGCGGCCCGCTGTGCAGCACCAGCCCGCCGTGCTCGCCCGCCGCCGGGCCGACGTCCACCAGCCAGTCCGCACGGCGTACGACATCGAGGTGGTGCTCCACGACGAACACCGAGTTGCCCGACGCCTTCAGCCGGTCCAGGACCACCAGGAGGGCCTCGGCGTCCGCCGGGTGCAGTCCGGCCGACGGCTCGTCCAGGACGTACACCACACCGAAGAGCCCGGACCTCAACTGGGTGGCCAGGCGCAGACGTTGGAGTTCTCCGTTGGAGAGAGTGGGGGTGGTGCGGTCCAGGCCGAGATAGCCGAGACCGAGCTCGGTGACGACGGCGATACGGGCGCGGAGGTCGTCGGTGAGCACACGGGCGGTCTCCCCGGCGGTGCCCGCCGCGAGGACCTCCGAGAGCTCGGCGAGGGGGAGCGCCGCCAGCTCCGCGATCGTACGGCCCGCGAAAGTGACCGCCAGGGCCTCAGGGCGAAGCCTGCTGCCGCCGCACGCCGGGCACGGCGCGCTGCTCAGGAAGCGTTCGGCCTTCGTGCGCAGCGACTGGCTCTTGGTGTCGGCGAAGGTGTGCAGGACGTACCGCCGGGCGCTCATGTACGTGCCCTGGTACGGGCGTTGGATGCGGCCCGCGTCGCGCACCGGGTGCACGGTGACCACCGGCTGCTCGTCCGTGAACAGGATCCAGTCCCGGTCCTGCTGCGGCAGCTCCCGCCACGGCCGGTCCACGTCGTACCCGAGGGCGTCCAGCACGTCCCGGAGGTTCTTGCCCTGCCAGGCACCCGGCCAGGCGGCGATCGCCCCGTCGCGGATCGACAGCGACGGGTCCGGCACCAGCAGCTCCTCGCTGGTGCCGTGGACGCGGCCGAGCCCGTGGCACTCGGGACAGGCCCCGGCGGCGGTGTTCGGCGAGAACGCGTCCGAATCGAGGTGACCTGCGCCCGCCGGGTAGGTGCCCGCCCGCGAGAAGAGCATCCGCAGCGAGTTCGACAGCGTGGTAACCGTACCGACGGAAGACCGGGAGGACGGCGCCGACCTGCGTTGTTCGAGGGAGACCGCGGGCGGCAGGCCGCTGATCTCACCGACGCGCGGGGCACCGACCTGGTGGATCAGCCGGCGGGCGTACGGGGCGACCGACTCGAAGTAGCGGCGCTGTGCCTCCGCGTAGATCGTCCCGAAGGCCAGCGACGACTTCCCGGAGCCGGAGACTCCGGTGAAGACCACGAGGGCGTCGCGCGGGATGTCCACGTCGACGTCGCGGAGGTTGTGCTCGCGGGCGCCCCGGACACGGACGTACGGATCGTGCGGGCTGTGCATGGGGTACTCCGTACGAACGGGGGCGGCGGCGGGGGGGAGCCACGGGACAAACAGTTCGATTCTAGGCGCGTGTGGGGATCCGGGGGCGGCGGGGGATCTGGGCGTGCGGGGGCACGGCCTGCCGGTCGCGCCCCACCAGGGCCGCCAGCAGCCGGTAGGAGTCCAGCAGGCCCGCCCGGTCGTACGTACTGGTGGTGACCAGCACCTCGTCCGCACCGGTGGCCCCGATCACCTCGGTGAGAGCCGCCTCGACCTGCTCCGGGGTGCCGTGCACATGGCCGCGCAGCCCGCTCTCGTAGAAGCCCCGCTCCTTGTCGCTCATGCCGCCCTCGGCCCGGGCCCGCCGCTCGATGTCCTCGGCGGGGGCCAGCGGCGGGAAGGTGCCGTGAGTGCGTGAGTACGCCATGGACCAGGCTTCCGGGACCAGCAGCCGCCGGGCCGCCTCCTCGCTGTCCGCGACCGCCACCGTCCCCGCTATCACCACGTACGGCTGCGCCGCCCACACGGACGGCCGGAAGTCCGCGCGGTAGCGGTCCACGGCGGCCAGGAGCTTCTCCCGGCCGCGCAGGTCGCCGACCACCACCGGCAGCCCGGCCGCGGCGGCGATCCGGGCACCCTCCCCGGTGGCCAGCACGAACGGCGGTACGCGCAGACCCTCCGCCGGGTACGCGTGCACCGGGCCGCCGCCGGTGAACCGGCGCAGCAGCTCCGCCAGCTGCTCCTCGAAGCGGTCGGCGTCGTCCTTGTCCCGGCCGAGCGCCTTGCGCACCCCGTCGGTGAAGCCCACCGAGCGGCCCAGACCCATGTCGATCCGGCCGGGGAACAGTGCCTCCAGCACCCCGAACTGCTCGGCCACCACCAAGGGCTGATGGTTGGGCAGCATCACTCCGCCGGTGCCGACCCGGATCGTGGAGGTCGCGGCGGCGACCGCGGCGGCCAGCACCGTCGGAGCGGAACCGGCCACCCCGGGCACACTGTGGTGCTCGGAGACCCAGAAACGGTCGAAAGAACCCAGCGCTTCGAGCTGCTGGGCGAGGCGCACAGAGTCGCGCAGCGCCTGCGGGCCGTCGTGCCCCTCGCGGGTGCGGGAACGGTCCAGAACGGAAAACCGGGTCTGCGCGATCACTGTGCTCACACAGGGTTCAACGCAGGAGCGGCGACAAGATTCCCGAACGGCATTTCGACCGAGGCCCCGGCCGGGTCCTTAGGCTGTGGCCATGACGGATCACCCCAGGCCCCTCGCCGTGTTCGACCTCGACGGGACCCTCGCCGACAGCACGCACCGCCAGCGCTTCCTGGAACGCAAGCCGCGCGACTGGAACGCCTTCTTCGCCGCGGCGCCCCAGGACCCGCCCCTCTCCGAGGGGGTCGCGCTCGCGCTGAGCAGCGCGCGGGAGTGCGAGGTCGTCTACCTCACCGGACGCCCGGAGAGATGCCGCCGCGACTCCGTCGCCTGGCTCGCCGCCCAGGGGCTGCCCGAGGGGCGGATGTGGATGCGGCCGGACAACGACCGGCGGCCCGCCCGGCAGACCAAACTGGAGATCCTCAAAAGGCTGGCCAGGGGCCGGGAGGTACGGGTGCTCGTCGACGACGACGCCCTCGTCTGCGACGCGGCGGAGCAGGCCGGGTTCACGGTCGTACGGGCCCGCTGGACCGCCGCGTCCGCCGCGCTCAAGGACGCCCAGGAGCGGGAGGGACGCACCTGAGGAGCGAGGCAGAAGCGGAAGGGACCGGGGGCCGGGCGGACAACGGCGGCGCACGGACTGCAAGTCGTGCCCCGGAACCCCTTGACCAGCGGAATGGTCCATGCATATTTCTTGATCCGTGAACCTTGCGCAGAAACGCTCCATATCCGTCGCCACCGCGTGTGCCACGACAGGCGCCCTCCTGACCGGCTGCGGGATGCTGCCCGGATCGGCCCCCGAGGAGAAGTCCAAGACCATCACGGTCTGGTTGATGAAAGACAGTGCTTCCCAGGAATTCCTGAAAAGGTTCACGGAGGAGTTCGAGCGGAACCACGCCAATACAACGCTGGAGTTCCAGATCCAGCCGTGGGCCGGCATCGGCCCCAAGGTCAACAAGGCGTTGGAGAGCGACAGTCCGCCCGACGTCATCGAGGTCGGCAACACCCATGTCGCCCAGTACGCCGACCGCGGCGGCCTGCAGAACCTCACCCTGGAGTCGGTCCGCGACTTCGGCGGCGACGACTGGCTGCCCGGTCTCGCCGAACCGGGAAGGATCAGCAACGCGCAGTACGGCATCCCCTGGTACGCGGCCAACCGCGTGGTCATCTACCGCAAGGACCTCTTCCAGCAGGCCGGCATCAAGACGCTGCCGCGCGACCGCACGGAGTGGCTCCAGGCCACCAACGATCTCAACACCAACGGAAACCAGGGCATTTACCTGGCAGGGCAGGACTGGTACACGCTGTCCGGCTTCATCTGGGACGAGGGCGGCGAGCTCGCCGCCGACGCCGGCGGGAAGTGGAGCGGCACGCTGCACAGCGAGGCCGCGCTCAAGGGCATGCAGTTCTACAAGAAGATGCAGGGGCTCGGCCGTGGCCCCCGCGACGCGGACGAGGAGAAGCCCCCGCAGGCCGACATGTTCGCCCAGGGGGACATCGCACAGATCATCGCCACCCCCGGCACCGCGAAGCTCGTCGAGCAGAAGAACCCGCAACTGCGCGGCAAGCTCGGCTTCTTCCCCCTCCCGGGCAAGACCGAGGACACCCCGGGAGCCGTCTTCATCGGCGGCTCCGACCTGGTGATCCCCGAGCGCACGGACGAGCGGCGTGCGGCGATCGAGGTGGTGAAGGCACTGGCGAGCGAGAAGTGGCAGAAGGACCTCGCCCGCACCATGAACTACGTCCCCAACAAGGGCAGTCTGGCCTCCGCGGTGGCGGGCGAGGAGGGCGTGGCGGCCATGGCGAGGGGAGCCGTGGCGGGCCATGCCACTCCCGCGTCGCCCAAGTGGGGGGACGTCGAGGCGGACAACCCGATCAAGAAGTACATGACGAAGGTGCTGAACGGCGCCCCTGCCGCCGTCGCCGCGAAGCAGGCGTCGGCGGAGATCACCGAGGTGCTGCAGCGGGTCGGCAAGGAAGAAGAGGAGTAGGCCGGACGGCAGGCCGCCCGGCCCCACTCGACGGACTGGCGGCCCGGTGGACGGAAGTCTCCTGGGCCCTGCGGCCCGGTGGACGGTGGTTCCTACCCGGGGGCGGACAGCGACAGGGCGAAGCGGCCCGCGCTGTCCGTCCACCAGTGGCCCAACTCCATTGCGGCGGCCGCCAGTTCGCTCCGTACGCCCGCCTCGCGGAACTTCGCGGACACCTCGGTGCGCAGCTCCTCGCCCGCAGCGAAGGTGACCGCGAGGTCCAGCTCCCGTACCTTCACCGTCAGCGCCGAGCGGGCCCGCAGCCGCATCTCGATCCACTCCTGCCGCGGGTCCCAGTGCGCCACGTGGTCGAAGTCGTCCGGGTCGAAGTCCGCGTCCAGTTCACGGTTCAGGACGGTCAGGACGTTCTTGTTGAAGGCGGCCGTCACCCCCGCCGTGTCGTCGTAGGCCGCGACGAGCGTGGACTCGTCCTTCACCAGGTCCGTGCCGAGCAGCAGGGCGTCCCCCGGCTGCAGCATCGACCGTACGGACTTCAGGAACACGGCACGCTCTTCGGGAAGCAGATTGCCGAGCGTGCCGCCGAGGAAGGCCACCAGCCGCGGCCCCGGCGTGCCCGGCAGGGCGAGCCCGCGTGTGAAGTCGGCGATCAGTGCGTGCACGGAGAGGTCGGGACGCTCGGCCAGGAGGCCTTCCGCGGCGAGAGCGAGCGCACTCTCGCTGACGTCCACGGGTATGTAACTGTGCAGGCCCGGGAGGGCGTCGAGGAGGATCCTGGTCTTCTCCGACGACCCGGAGCCCAGCTCCACCAGCGTGCGCGCCTGCGTGGCGGCGGCGACGTCCCGTGCACGAGCGCGCAGGATCTCCCGCTCGGCACGCGTGGGGTAGTACTCGGGGAGCCGGGTGATCTCCTCGAACAGTTCGCTGCCGCGCGCGTCGTAGAACCACTTGGGCGGCAGCGACTTGGGACCGCGGCCGAGCCCCTGGAGCACATCGGTGCGCAGATCGGCGTCGGTGGAGTTCACGGGGAGGGTACGGGTCACGAGGTACGGGCTCACGCGGCGGGCTCCTTGAGCGGGGTCAGCAGGACGTCGGTGCGGGTGGCGGCGAGCAGGGTGCGGTCGGGGACCTCCACCCAGTGCGGGTCGTCGTCGTACGGTTCGGAGGCGACCACCGTGCGGCGGCCCGGCTCCGCCAGGTACCAGAGGGTGTCGCCCCAGGCGGTCGCGGTGACCGTGGTGCCGTCGGTGAGCAGCAGGTTGAGCCGGGACCCGGGCGCTGCCCCCGCCACCTCCAGCACCGTCTCGGCGAGGGCCTGGCCCATCTCGTCGCCGGCCCGCAGCCGGTGCAGGACCAGCGCCCACACCAGGGCGGAATCACAGCGCGCCTCCAGGGTCAGCAGCTCGGCGGCGGGCAGGACGGCGGCGAGTCCCGCCATCGAGGCCGGCCAGCCGGGCAGTGACCCGTTGTGGCTGAACAGCCAGGGACCCGAGGCGAACGGCGCCGCCGCGGCCTCCCCGTCGGCGCCCGGCTCGGTGGCGTCCCGCACTGCCGCCAGCAGCGCCCCCGACCGTACGACCCGGGCCAGATCGGCGAAGTTGGTGTCGGCCCACATCGGGCCCGTGCGCCGGTACCTGGCGGGCGTCGGGTCACCGTCGGCATACCAGCCGACCCCGAAACCATCGGCGTTGACCGAGCCGTGCTTCTGCAGCCGGGGCTCCCAGGCCTGGTGATAGAGACCGCGCAGGGGCTCGACGACGACCTCCCGCAACGGCAAATCAGGACCGAGGAAAGCGAGATGACGACACATCAGAACTCTCCTTCCGAGGCGTCCCGAGCGGTGCGGAACCCGGCGAAGATCTGCCGCCGCACCGGAAGGTCCCAGTTGCGGAAGGTGCCCCGGCACGCCACCGGGTCGACGCCGAAACAACCGCCGCGCAGCACCTTGTGTCCCGGGCCGAAGAAGACTTCCGAGTACTCGCGGTACGGGAACGGGGCGAACCCCGGATAGGGCAGGAAGTCGCTCGACGTCCACTCCCACACGTCGCCGATCAACTGCCGTACCCCCAGGGGTGATTCACCGGCCGGATACGCCCCGACGGGCGCCGGGCGCAGATGGCGCTGGCCCAGGTTGGCGCGCTCCGGGGTCGGGTCCGCGTCGCCCCACGGATAGCGCATCGAGCGGCCGGACGCCGGGTCGTGCCGGGCCGCCTTCTCCCACTCGGCCTCCGAAGGCAGCCGCCGGCCCGCCCAGCGCGCGTACGCGTCCGCCTCGTACCAGCTGACGTGCAGGACCGGCTCGTCGAGCGGCACGGGCTCGGTCGCACCGAAGTGCCGCCGCAGCCACTGGCCCCCCTCGCACCGCCAGAACAGCGGTGCCGTCAGGCCGTGTTCGCGGACCATCGCCCAGCCGGCCGCCTCCCACCAGCGCGGCTCCGTGTAGCCGCCGTCCTCGACGAAACGCAGATACGCCCCGCACGAGACCGGAGTCGTGTCGACGTGGAAGGCAGGTACGAACGTGGCGTGCGCGGGCCGCTCGTTGTCCAGCGCCCACGGCTCCACCGAGGTCCCCATCGTGAACGGGCCGCCGGGGACCAGGACTTCACCCGGCAGAAGTGCCGCACCGTCGGGCGCGGACGGCGGCGGGGGAGCGGTCAGCGCGGTGGGCCCGCGGCGGAGCTGATGGGTGATCAGCATCGTTTCGTCGTGCTGCTGCTCGTGCTGGGCCACCATCCCGAACGCGAACGCGTCGTACACCAGCGGAGCGCCGCGCAACGGACTGCGCTCCAGCACGTCCAGGGCCCTGCCGCGCACCTCGGCCGCGTACGTCCGGGCCTCGGCGGGGGCGAGCAGCGGCAGCGTCGGACGCGCGGAACGCGGGTGCTCGAAGGCGTCGTACACCGAGTCGATCTCGGGCCGCATCGCGTCACGCCCGGCGACGTTGCGCAGGAGCCACAGCTCCTCCTGGTTGCCGATGTGCGCCAGGTCCCAGACCAGCGGGGACATCAACGGCGAGTGCTGGGCGGTCAGTTCGGCGTCATCGATGCAGGAGGTGAGCAGTTCGGTACGGGTCCTGGCGGCGGTCAGCGCCTCGACGGCGCGGCTGCGAAGCCCCGCGGAGTCCACGTCCTGGGGCTGGGCGGTGTCCTTCATCGAAGAGGTTCCTCCAGATCGAGGTCGAGCAGGTCGTCGGCGGGGCAGCGGCCACGGGACACATAGCGTTCGATGTACGAAGCGACCGCGTCCCGCACCGGCTCCGTCGCACCCAGCCGGGGCAGCGCGTCGAGGGCGGCGGCGAAACAGATCACGGCGGCGGCGTGCAGCTCCGGGTCCGACAGGCCCTCGCGGGCGGCGGTCTCCCACAGCGGGTTGTGCGGCGCGGGCCCCGAACCAGCGGTCTCCGCAAGGGGCTTGACGGTGCGATAGGCGATCTCCGTCGCCTGCGCGTCGTCGAAGAGCGCCGCCGTCACGGCGAGCGGCACCAGCCACCCGTCCTCACCGGGCTGCGCGTCGATCATCCGCAGCTCCAGGTGCCCCTGCGGCCTGACCGGCGGGAACAGCGTCGTGAGGTGATAGGCGAGATCGGCGCGGTCCGGGGCGCGCGGCTGCCGGCCGCGCGTCCAGTCCCGGAAGGTCAGCCCCTCCGGCACCTCCCAGGGTTCACCGTCCCGGGCCCGTACGCACATCACCGGGGCGTCCAGGACCCGCTGTGCCCACGCGGCACGCGGCTCGGCGCCGGACGGCGGGGCGAGCGTACGGCCGGGCTCGATGCCGGACCAGAGGGCCTGCCTGTGGGAGCGCCAACCCGTACGAACGCCTTGCGCATAGGGGGAGTTCGCGAACGCGGCGAGCAGTACCGCACCCAGCAGATGGGCCAGCAGCCAGCGCCGCCCGAGCCCCAGCGGGCCCGGCTCCTCGTGTCCGGCGTCCACGCACACCTGGACCGAGGCCGAGGTGCACATCATGGCGAGACCGGAAGGACCCGCCCGGTCGAGGTAGCGCTCCATGGCCTCGTACCGGGGTTCCCGCAGGAAGCGGCGCGGCGCCTGCCAGGGGTCCTGGCCGAATCCGGCCAGAGCGAGCCCCTGCGCGTGCAGGGCGCCGCGTACGGCGGTCAGATCGGCGGAGACGGAGTCGATGACTTCCGTGAGAGAGGGGGCGGGCAGTGAGCTGAGCTCCAACTGGCCGCCGGGTTCGACGGTGAGGGCCGACCGCAGCGGCAGCGAGCGTGCGGCGGCATGGGCCGCTTCGAGGCGGCCGGGGGAGACGGGCAGGTGCGGCGTGTGCAGGTCGTGGACGAGCCATTCGAGTTCCGCCCCGACCATCCGGGGTGGGCCCGTCTTGAAGCAGATACATCGCAGCAGGTCCGCCGCCTCGGTCTCGGCGATGGGCGGCCCGCCCTCGGTGAACCGGTCTGTGGACATGGTCGGTTCCTCCTCCTCGAAGCTCCATGACTGTGCCCGGTGTGCGTGTCCCGGCCGGCCGGGCCGGGGCACAGCAGACCACCCAAGCGACTGTCGGGGCATCGCGCAAGAGGCATCTTTTGGCCGTGACGGGGTGACGGCCGGGTGCGGCGGCGCTCCTGCAAAACCCTTTGCGCCGAAGGGGATGCGCGGCGGAAGATCATCCGGTGAGTGCACGACTGCGCGGGATCGCGCGAGAAACGGAAAGCATCGTCGCCGCCGGGAAGTACGTCTGCCCCGAGGGCCGGGACGTGTCCATCGCCGCGGACACGGCCGCCGCAGCGGCCGGCACACGGATGTACGGGCCGGAGCCTGTGCCTGTGCCTGTGCCGGAGCCGGTTCCTGTGCCTCTGCCTGTGCCTGTGCCTGTGGCGGACGGTGGAATCCTTACGGGCACCGTCTTCGAAGTCACCGGCGAGAGCAGCACCGAGGCGGCCCGCCGCCTGACCGGCGAGGCCCCCGACCCGGTCGCCGTCCTGTGCTTCGCCTCGGCCCGCAACCCGGGCGGCGGCTACCTCAACGGCGCACAGGCCCAGGAAGAGGCGCTCTGCCGCGCCTCGGCGCTGTACACCTGCCTGCTGCGAGCACCGGAGTTCTACGCCCACCACCGCGCCGAACGCGACGTGTTCTACACCGACCGCGTAATCCACTCGCCCGGCGTTCCGGTCTTCCGGGACGACCGCGGACGGCTGCTCTGCGCCCCGTACAAGGCGGGATTTCTCACCTCGCCCGCCCCCAACGCCGGGGTGATCCGGCAACGGGAGCCGCAGGAGGCCGGGCGCGTCCCGGCCGTGCTCGCCTCGCGGGCGGAGCGCGTCCTGGAGGTGGCGGTGGCCTGCGGCTACCGGCGGATCGTCCTCGGGGCGTGGGGCTGCGGGGTCTTCATGAACGAACCCCCGGTGGTGGCAGGGGTATTCAGGGACCTGCTGACCGGCGACGGGCGGTTCGCCCGCCACTTCGACCGGGTGACCCTCGCGGTCCTCGACCGTACCGGCGGGGGCCCGGCCCTCGCGGCGTTCCGTACGGCCTTCGCCGCCTGAAGCGCCGTCGGCCGGACCCCCGGTACGTACAGCAGAGGACTCCGGTACGGTCAGCCGCGCCAGCCGTAGCGCTCGCCGAGCCGCTGCGCCACCTGGTCGAACCGGGGCCGGTCCAGCGCACACGCCTCGCGCCGCATCCCGTCCTCGTGCACCCGCAGCACCCGGTCCAGGTCCACCCACGACTCGCGGCCCGCGCTGTCCCACGGCCCCGAACCGATCGGCAGCCACTCGCGGTCGTGGTCGTGCCGCTTGCTCGACAGCCGCACCGCCAGCAGCGTGCCCGCCTCCTCGCGGGCCACCACGAGCACGGGGCGGTCCTTGCCGCGTCCGTCGTTCTCCTCGTACGGCACGAAGGTCCACACGATCTCGCCCGGGTCGGGATCGCCGTCGCGCTCGGGGGCGTACTCCATCCGCACCGGGCCGATCTCGTGCGGCTCGGCCTCGGTCGTCGCGCTCGGACCACTGCTGCCGGGCAGGTCGGGCCGGAAGTCAGGGTCCTTCGGGTTGTCCACTGAAGTCGTCACGCGCCCAGGGTAGGGGGCAGTCTTCAGAGGTACGGGGCTGTACCGATATGCGGCTCCGCCGTGTGGGCGCGACCAGCCACGGCACTCCTGCACGACGCCCCCGGGAAATGACTAGATCCAGCCATCCAGCGACGACATGAAACCGTCGAAGTCGTCCCGCTGAATGGTGTGGCCGGCGCCCTTGACCGTACGGACGTCGAAGCCGCGCCCGCGCAGCAGCTCCGCCCGCTCCTCGTTGATGAGCATGCTCGGGTCGGCCAGCTGCACCAGCGACGGAACGACCGGCTTCGCGGGCAGCAGGTCGCGGTCCCGGAGACCGGCCAGGCCGAGCGCCGACGCCTCGTCCCACAGCGCCAGGGTCGCCACCTCGATGTCGACGTCCGCCTCGTCCCAGCGCGGGTTCAGCCCGGCGATGTGCTGCCGGGGGAGCGACTTGAACTGGGCGAAGACCTCGGGGCCCGCGCCCCCGGGCAGCTCCAGGTGCCACGCCGGGTCGGAGTACACCGCACGCGCCGGACGCAGCCGGTCCACGGCGAGGGACAGGACGAGCCCGCCCAGCGAGTGGCCGACGGCCAGTTCGGCGCCCGCAGGAAGCGTCTCGACGAGGTCGTCTGCGAAGTCTTCCGGGGTGTAGGAGTCGGCGCGCCCGCTGAGGCCGTGGCCCCGCAGGTCCACCGCGATGACGCGGTAGCCCTTGCCCGCCAGCGCGGGACCGACGGTCCGCCAGGCGCGGTGGTCGGCCATGATGCCGTGGATGAGGAGGGCGGTGCGGTCGCCCTCGCCCCAGGTGTGGGTGTTCAGCTGCACGACGAAGTGCCTTTCTCGGTGGTGCGGGTGGGGCCTTGTGAGCCGGGGGCCGTGCGGGGCAGTCTGCCAGCGGACTTTCGACCGGCGGACGGCCGGTCAGCGGACGGCTGGGTGGCGGACGGCTGGGCGGCGGGCCGTCCGCCGAAGGGCCGTCCGCCGACCGGCGTGCCGGTCAGCGCACGCTGCGGATCGGGCGCACCGCGAGGGCGCCCAGTACCGAGAGCACCGCCGCGACCAGGAAGAGCGCGGTGTAACCGCCGCTGAGCTGCACGACCAGACCGGCGACGAACGGGGCGGCGATCTGCGGCCCCGCGTTGGCGACGTTGAGGATGCCCATGTCACGGGCGGCGTCCTCGGACTTCGGCAGCACCATCGTCACCAGCGCGGTGTCCACGGCCATGTAGCAGCCGAAGCCCAGGCCGTTGATCGCGCCGAAGACCAGCATCGCGGTCCAACTGGTCGAGAGGGCCGGGAAGATCATGGCGACGGCGGCCAGCATCGCGGAGACCCCGACGAACAGCTTGCGGCGGTTGTACTTGTCGGACAGCCAGCCGCCGAGGACGGTGGAGACCACCGATGCGGCGGAGTTGACCATCGTCAGGATCGCCGCGGCGGACGCCGGATCCATCCCGGCGGGCAGCTTCGTGTGGTCCTGGAGGATGTACAGCTGGAAGCCGAGGACCCCGAAGTAGCCGAGTATCAGCAGCGCCCGGCCGATGAACGCCCAGCGGAAGTCGTGGTTCGCCAGCGCACTGGCGAAGGACGTGAACTGTTCCTTGAACGGCACCGGGGGCTTGCCCGGCCGGCGCTCCTCACGGGCACACAGGGTGAACAGGACGGCCGCGGCCGCCACCAGCGCGCCGAACAGCAGGTACCCGGTGCGGTAGCTGTCCGAGAACGCCGCACCGATCAGGGCGCCGACGGTGGAGCCCAGCGGGATGCCGAGGCCGACGGCCGCCGACGCCTTGCCGCGCGAGGCGAGCGGGACGCGGTCCGGAACCACCGAAGTGAGCGCTGCCTGGTAGAAGTTCATCGCCGCCTGGCCGAGGCACCAGACGATCGTCACGAGGAGCACGGTGTTGACGCTGCCCAGCAGCGCCATCACCCCGAGGGCGGCGACGCCGCCGCCCAGGATCCACGGGTTGCGGCGCCCGGAGCGGTCGGACATCGCGCCGGCGATCGGGTTGAAGATCGTGGCGAAGACCGCGGACACACCGGAGACGACGGTCATGTTGCTGACCTTGTGCGCCTCGTCGATGCCGGCGACCTGCATCGCCAGCACGAAGCCGGGCACGCCGATGTAGAGCGCGTACATCACGGTGTTGCCGACGAGCAGCAGGGGGAGCAGCCCTCGGGTCGGGGCGGCTGACGGGGCGGAGTCGGTGCCGGCTGCAACGCCGGTGCCGGGGGAGGAAAGGGCCACGCTGCCCTCCAGGGTGAAATGAGCGGCGAATGGGATGAGGAGAGAGCTCTGCCCGCAGAGTGGAGAAGGGTTCTGCCGGGCGCTCCGAGAGCGAAGGTGACACGTGTCAGTGACCCGTGTAAACGCTTTGTAGCACCCAATTCCGGCCAACCGCTAGACCCTGTGCCGCACTCGTCTGGAAAGATGCCGAACGCGATGAGCCAGACACCGAAGAAGTCAGCCGACCAACCCGTCCCCACCAGTACAGATGTCGCACGCCTGGCAGGCGTGTCGCGCGCCACGGTCTCGTACGTCCTGAACAACACCTCGGCCGTACGGATCAGCGAGCCGACCCGCCGCCGGGTCCGCGAGGCCGCCGAGGAACTCGGCTACGTCCCGCACGCGGCCGCCCGCAGTCTGCGCGCGGGCCACACCCGCATGGTCCTGCTGCCGACCGCGCACATCCCCGTCGGCCCGCTCTACGGCCAGTTCTTCAACGAGCTGCACTGGGCGCTGCGCAACCTCGACTACACGGTCGTGCAGTACGGCAGCCTCGGCCTCACCGGTGACGAGGCGGCCCGCGCCTGGGCCGAACTGCGGCCCGTGGCCGTGGTGTCGCTCGGCGAGATCACCCTGAGCGCGCGCGGCGTGCAGCTCCTCAAGAGGTCGGGGGCCAAGGCCGTCATCACGCTGGGCCCGCAGCGCGTCGAGGGCGCCCACTCGCTGGTGATGGACCAGCGCGAGGTCGGCGTCGCCGCCGCCGAGCACCTGCTGGCGCGCGGCCACCGCCGCATCGGCGCCGTCGTCCCGGAGGAACCCGGCCTGGAGCTCTTCTCCAAGCCGCGCCTGGCGGGCCTGCGCAAGGCGGTCGCCGGCACCGGCGCGAGCGTCGAACCGCTGGGCATGCGGTACGACGAGGAGTCGGCGGCGGCCCTCGCGGCCCGCTGGCGCGACCTGGGCCTGGACGCGGTGTTCGCGTACAACGACGAGTACGCACAGCTCCTCATGAGGGCGCTCCAGGACGCGGGCATCGACGTCCCCGGCGAGGCCGCGGTCATGGGCGCCGACAACCTCCTCATGGGCAAGCTCCTGCGCCCCAGCCTCAGTACGGTGCGACTGGAGATGCCGCCCGGCCAGTACCTCGCGGACCTGGTCGACCGGCTGGTGCAGCACCCGTCGGACCAGGTGGAGAACAGCGACCTGATGGGCGCGCACGCGGTGCCGCGCGAGTCGAGCTGAGACATCGGGGTCAGAGGGTGTCCCGCCGGGCGTTGACAGCCGACGGGACGCGGAACAGACTCGGGCGCGGGTGATCAAGGACGATCACAGGCGGTCGTACGGAGGGGAGAACCCGGTATCGGTTCGGAGCCTTCGGTGCGAACGCCCTTGAGCCGGAGGAGAGTTCCGATGCCCACGAGCATCCGTGACGTCTACGTCGTCGACGCCGTCCGCACGCCGATCGGTAAGTTCGGGGGCGCGCTCGCGGGCGTACGCCCCGACGACCTCGCCGCCCATGTCGTGCGGTCCCTGGTCGCCAGGACCCCGGACCTCGACCCGGCCCGGATCGACGACGTGTACTTCGGCGACGCCAACGGCGCGGGCGAGGACAACCGTGACGTCGCCCGCATGGCGGTCCTGCTCGCCGGGCTGCCCGTCACCGTCCCCGGCGTGACGGTCAACCGGCTCTGCGGGTCGGGCCTGGAGGCCGTGATCCAGGCGGCCCGCGCGATCGCCCTCGGCGACGCGTCCGTGGCGATCGCGGGCGGCGTCGAGTCGATGTCCCGCGCCCCCTGGGTCCTGCAGAAGCCCGAGCGGGCCTTTCCCGCCGGTCACCAGCAGCTGCACTCCACGACGCTGGGCTGGCGGATGACCAACCCGCGGATGCCGGCCGAGTGGACCGTCTCCCTCGGCGAGGGCGCCGAACTCGTCGCCGACAAGCACGGAATCGGCCGGGCGGAACAGGACGCCTTCGCCCTCGCCAGCCACCACAAAGCCGCGGCCGCGTGGGCCGCGGGGCTCTACGACGGCGAGGTCGTGCCGTACGAGGGCGTCGACCTCCTGCGCGACGAATGCATCCGGGAGTCCTCGACCCCTCAGACGCTGGGCCGGCTGAAGCCGGTCTTCCGTACGGACGGCACGGGCACGGTGACGGCAGGCAATTCCTCGCCGCTCAACGACGGGGCGGCGGCCCTGCTCCTGGTCGACGAGGAGGGGCTGCGGGCCACCGGACGCGAACCGCTCGCCCGTATCCGTACCTCCGCGGTCACCGGCATCGCACCGGAGCTCTTCGGGCTCGGCCCCGTCGAAGCGGTCGACCGGGCTCTGGGCAAGGCGGGCCGGAGCTTCGCCGACCTCACCGTCTTCGAGCTGAACGAGGCCTTCGCCGCCCAGTCGCTCGGCTGTCTCGCCGCCTGGCCCGAGCTCGACCCCGCCGTGGTCAACCCGCGCGGTGGCGCCCTCGCCCTCGGACACCCGCTCGGCGCCTCAGGCGCACGCCTCGCGGGATCGGTCGCCCACCAGCTGGCGGCGGCGGGCTCGGGCACCGGTCTTGCCGCGCTCTGCATCGGGGTCGGTCAGGGGCTGGCGCTCGTACTGGAGCGCTGAGCACGCACCGGACACGGGAGTGGGCACCGCCTCCATGAGGCGGCGCCCACCGGCGCGTCGCAGGACGCGCTTCACAGGGGTACGGGGTTCAGCCCGCTTCCTTCTGCTCCCCGGCGGCCTCAGGGGCCCCGGTCTGCGCGTCCTCGATCGACTTGCGCACCTCGTCCATGTCCAGGTTGCGGGCCTGGCCGATGACGTCCTCAAGAGCCGCCTCGGGCAGCGCGCCGGGCTGGGCGAACACCGCGACGTTCTCCCGGACGATCATCAGGGTCGGGATCGACTGGATCTCGAAGGCGGCCGCCAGCTCCTGCTGGGCCTCGGTGTCGACCTTGGCGAAGACCAGGTCCGCGTGACGGTCGGAAGCCCCTTCGTAGACCGGCGCGAACTGACGGCAGGGGCCGCACCACGACGCCCAGAAGTCGATCAGGACGAAGTCGTTGTCGGTCACTACGCTGTCGAAGTTCTCTTTGGTCAGCTCGACAGTGGCCATGTTGTGCTCCTCTTCCGTCATTCCGGGCGTCACCGTCACCGCACAACGGTGCACGGCGCCGCCCTATTCCGTCGGTCCGCCTTCCCCTGTGGTCACGGCGCACACCATCCAGCAGACTGAGTTTCATGACAGCTGCCACAGAAACCGAAGCAGGCCGGGAATCCACCGAGTACGACGTCGTGGTGCTGGGCGCGGGCCCGGTCGGCGAGAACGTCGCGGACCGGGCCGCCGCAGCCGGGCTGAGCGTCGCCGTCGTCGAGTCGGAGCTGATCGGCGGCGAGTGCTCGTACTGGGCGTGCATGCCCAGCAAGGCGCTGCTGCGCCCGGTCACCGCACGCGCCGACGCCCGCCGCGTACCCGGGCTTGAGCAGGCCGTCCAGGGTGACCTCGACGTACCGGCCGTCCTCGCCCACCGCGACTACTACACCTCGAACTGGAAGGACGACGGACAGGTCGGCTGGGTGGAGTCGATCGGCGTGGCGATCCACCGCGGCCACGGCCGCCTCGACGGGCCCAGGAAGGTCACCGTCGAGGCCCCCGACGGCGGGCGGACGACGCTCACCGCCCGGCACGCCGTGGCCGTCTGTACAGGCACCAGGGCCGTCGTCCCCGACCTGCCCGGCATCGCCGGCGCCAAGCCGTGGACGAGCCGCGAGGCGACCAGCGCCAAGGAGGTGCCCGGCCGGCTGGTGGTCGTCGGCGGGGGAGTGGTCGGCGTGGAGATGGCCACCGCCTGGCAGGCGCTCGGCTCACAGGTCACCGTTCTCGTACGGGGCGAGGCCGGGCTGCTGCCGAGGATGGAGCCCTTCGCGGGCGAGCTCGTCCGCGAGGCCCTCGAAGAGGCGGGCGCCACCGTACGTACCGGAGTGTCGGTCTCCGCGGTGGAGCGCGACGGAGCGACGGTCACCGTCACCCTCGACGGAGGCGAACAGCTCGAAGCCGACGAGATCCTCTTCGCGGTGGGCCGCGCGCCCCGAACGGACGACATCGGCCTGGACACGGTCGGCCTCAAGCCGGGGTCCTGGCTGAGCGTCGACGACAGCTGCCGGGTGACGGGCTCCGACTGGCTGTACGCGGTGGGCGACGCCAACCACCGGGCGCTCCTCACCCACCAGGGCAAGTACCAGGCCCGTATCGCGGGCGGGGCGATCGCCGCACGGGCACAGGGCCGCCCGGTGGACGAGGCCCCCTGGGGAGCCCACTCGGCGACCGCGGACCACGCCGCCGTCCCCCAGGTGGTCTTCACCGACCCCGAGGCGGGCTCGGTCGGCCTGACCCTCGCGGAGGCCGAACGGGCGGGCCGCAGGGTGCGGGCCGTCGACTACGACATGGCGTCCGTCGCCGGAGCGGGCCTCTACGCCTCCGGCTACAAGGGCCGCGCCCGCATGGTCGTCGACCTCGACACCGAGACCCTCATCGGCGTCACCTTCGTCGGCCCCGCGGTCAGCGAACTGGTGCACTCCGCGACGGTGGCCGTGGTGGGCGAGGTGCTCCTGTCACGGCTGTGGCACGCGGTTCCTTCGTATCCCACGATCAGCGAGGTGTGGCTGCGGCTCCTGGAGACGTATCGCGGATGACCGCGGCCCACGCGGGTGTGCGAATGAAGCTCGGCTTGGGGGCCACTTAAGAAATCCTCGATGGACGCGGCCCGCGCGGATCGGCAGATTGGAGCCCGCAAGCGATCACCATGGGACTCCCACGGACGATCACCATGGGACAGCCATGGACGATCACCATGGGACGGCCGTGGACGATCACCATGGGACAGCCATGGACCGGCGCCGCCTCACCGCGTGCCGTCACGCCCTACCGCCTGGAGCCACAGCCATGAGAGCACTCGTCAAGCACAAGGCCGAGCCGGGGCTGTGGCTCATGGACGTCCCCGAGCCGGAGACCGGCCCCGGCGACGTGCTCATCAAGGTGCTGCGCACCGGCATCTGCGGCACCGACCTGCACATCCGCAACTGGGACGGCTGGGCGCAGCAGGCCGTCACCACGCCCCGGGTGCTCGGCCACGAGTTCGTCGGCGAGGTCGCGCACGTCGGTGCGGACGTCTCCGACATCGCGGTCGGCGACATCGTCAGCGGCGAGGGCCACCTGGTGTGCGGCAAGTGCCGCAACTGTCTGGCCGGCCGCCGCCACCTGTGCCGCAGCACGATCGGTCTCGGCGTCGGCCGCGACGGTGCCTTCGCCGAGTACGTGGCGCTGCCCGCCTCCAACGTGTGGGTGCACCGCACCAAGGTCGACCTCGACGTCGCGGCGATCTTCGACCCGTTCGGCAACGCCGTGCACACCGCGCTGTCCTTCCCGCTGGTCGGCGAGGACGTACTGATCACCGGTGCGGGCCCGATCGGCATCATGGCCGCCGCCGTCGCCAAGCACGCCGGCGCCCGCAGCGTCGTCATCACCGACGTCAGCGAGCCCCGCCTGGAACTGGCCCGCCAGGTCGGCGCCACCCTCGCCGTCAACGTCGCGCAGAGCAGCATCAAAGAGGCGCAGGCCAAGCTCGGCCTCAAGGAGGGCTTCGACATCGGTCTGGAGATGTCCGGCCGCCCCGAAGCCATGCGCGACATGGTCGACAACATGACGCACGGCGGACGCATCGCCATGCTGGGCCTGCCCGCCGAGGAATTCGCCGTCGACTGGTCGAAGATCGTCACGTCGATGATCACCGTCAAGGGAATCTACGGCCGCGAGATGTACGAGACCTGGTACGCGATGACCGTCCTGATCGAGGCCGGCCTCGACCTGCGGCCCGTCATCACCGGCTCGTACGGGTACGAGGACTTCGAGGCCGCGTTCGACGAGGCGGCGACCGCCCGCAGCGGCAAGATCATCCTCAACTGGGCTTGATTTTTTTAAGGCTCGGTTCGCCTCCGGGGCTGTTCTTCTGAGGCTCGGTTCGCCTCCGGGGCGCCCGAGCGGACGTCGACGGTCGACCGTGCTCGGCTGCTCGTACCTCACAGCCTGCGCGCGCTCTCCCTTTTTTCGAGGCTCGGTTCGCCTCCGGGGCGCTCAAGCGGACGTCGACGGTCGACCGTGCTCGGCTGCTCGTACCTCACAGCCTGCGCGCGCTCTCCCTCTCGACGTCCGCGCGCCCCTTCGGCTCACTCGCCACGGCCCCCGCGAGACTGGGCTCCTCCGCCCCACTCGCCGAGCTCCACCAGACACTGAACATCCCGCACCGCGACCTCCACCTCCAAGGGAGCCCCTCATGTACGCGTCCGTCCGCGACGACCTCCGTGCCACCCTCGACGAGATCCGCGAAGCCGGGCTCTTCAAGCCCGAGCGCGTCATCAGCAGCCCGCAGAGCGCCACCGTCGGCGTCACCACCGACGGGCAGGCCGCGGACGTCCTCAACTTCTGCGCCAACAACTACCTCGGCCTCGCCGACCACCCCGAGGTCGTCGCCGCCGCCAAGGACGCCCTGGACCGCTGGGGCTACGGCATGGCGTCCGTCCGGTTCATCTGCGGCACCCAGGAGATCCACAAGGAGCTGGAGGCCCGCCTCTCGGCCTTCCTCGGCCAGGAGGACACGATCCTCTACTCCTCCTGCTTCGACGCCAACGGCGGCGTCTTCGAGACCCTCCTCGGCCCCGAGGACGCCGTCATCTCCGACGCCCTCAACCACGCCAGCATCATCGACGGCATCCGCCTCTCCAAGGCCCGCCGCCACCGCTACGCCAACCGCGACCTCGCCGACCTGGAGAAGCAGCTCCAGGACACCCAGGACGCCCGCCGCCGCCTCATCGTCACCGACGGCGTGTTCTCCATGGACGGCTACGTCGCCCCGCTCGCCGAGATCTGTGACCTCGCCGACCGCTACGACGCCATGGTCATGGTCGACGACTCCCACGCGGTGGGCTTCGTCGGCGAAGGCGGCCGCGGCACCCCGGAACTGCACGGCGTGATGGACCGCGTCGACATCATCACCGGCACCCTCGGCAAGGCACTCGGCGGCGCCTCCGGCGGATACGTCGCCGCCCGCGCCGAGATCGTCGCCCTGCTGCGCCAGCGCTCGCGCCCGTACCTCTTCTCCAACTCCCTCGCCCCGGTCATCGCCGCCGCCTCCCTCAAGGTCATCGACCTGCTGGAATCGGCCGGGGAACTGCGCGAGAAGCTCGCCGCCAACACCTTGCTGTTCCGTACGAAGATGACCGAGGCCGGCTTCGACATCCTGCCCGGCGACCACGCCATCGCACCGGTCATGATCGGCGACGCCGCCGAGGCGGGCCGCATGGCGGAGCTGCTCCTGGAGCGCGGCGTGTACGTCATCGGCTTCTCGTACCCGGTCGTCCCGATGGGCAAGGCACGCATCCGCGTCCAGCTGTCCGCCGCGCACTCCACCGCCGACGTCGAGAGGGCGATTGCGGCGTTCGTCGACGCTCGGGCGACACTGGCTGGGTGATCGACCCCAGACGGCTTCGCATTCTGAGGGCCGTGGCGGACCACCGTACGGTGACCGCCGCGGCCTCCGCGCTGTACCTGACCCCCTCCGCCGTGTCCCAGCAGCTCAACGCGCTGGAGCAGGAGACAGGGCACACCCTGCTGATCCGCAGTGGCAAGGGGGTGGAGCTCACCGCCGCGGGCGAGATCCTGCTCGCCCACACCCACGCCGTACTCGCCCAGCTGGAACGCGCGGAGGCGGAACTCGCCGACTACGCGGGCGGCGTCGCCGGCGAGGTCACGGTCGCCTCGTTCGCCACCGGCATCGCCGAAGTCGTCGCCCCCGCCCTCGGCCGCCTCGCCACCGGGCACCCCGGCATCATGATGCGCGTGTGGGACGCCGAGGGTGACGAGAGCCTGCCGCTGGTCCTCGGCGGCAAGGCCGACGTGGCGGTCGCCGTCGAGTACCGGGGCGCACCCCGCGAGGACGACCGGCGCCTCTCCCGCGTACCGCTGTACGCGGAACCCTTCGACGCCGTGCTGCCCGCCGGCCACCCCCTGTGCGCGGAAGAGAAGGTGGCCCTCTCAAGGCTCGCCGACAGCGACTGGATCGGGCCCTACCCCGGCAACCCGTGTCATGACATGGTCCTGCTCGCCTGCGAGCTCGCGGGCTTCCAGCCGCGCCTCAAGCACTCCTCCGACGACTTCCACGCGGTGGTCGCCCTCGCGGGCGCCGGCGCGGGGGTCGCCCTCGTCCCGCGTTCCGCCCTGCGGGGCATGGAGCTGAAGGACGCCGTCGTACGCCCCGTGGAAGGGCCCGCCGCCACCCGCAGGGTGTTCGCCGCCGTACGCCGCGGCGCGGAGGACCATCCGCTGATCCGGCCGGTGCTCGACGCCCTCGTCGCTTCCACGGGCGGTCTCTCCACCGGATGAAGGCACGTCAACCCGCGGGTGCGAGAGGCCCGTGGGGGCGGCCTCACGAAATTTATTGACCGCAAGCCCGGTTGAGGTTCTAGCGTTCAGTGTGTTCCCCGGGCCAGGCAGGCCGACGGGACGCCGAACGTCGGACAAGCTGATTCCGGAGGCACCTCCCGTGGACATGGAAGTCACCGCGTGGACATCGATGCACAGCGTGATGACCGCGCAAGACGACAAGCGGCCCTTCTCCAGGGCCACCCTGCGGAGGATCGCCTCTTTCGCCAAGCCGCACCGCAAGCAGATCTACCAGTTCCTGCTGCTCAGCGTGGTCACCGCACTTCTCGCGGTCGCCACCCCCGTCCTCGCCGGCCGCGTCGTCGACGCGATCGTCAAGGGCGACGAGACGGGCACGGTCACCCGGCTCGCCCTGCTCATCGCACTGATCGCCGTCGCCGAGGCCGGCCTCGCCCTGCTCACCCGTTGGCTGTCCTCCACCCTCGGTGAAGGGCTGATCCTCGACCTCCGTACGGCGGTCTTCGACCACGTGCAGCGGATGCCGGTCGCCTTCTTCACCCGTACCCGCACCGGCGCCCTCGTCAGCCGCCTCAACAACGACGTCATCGGCGCCCAGCGCGCCTTCAGCAACACCCTCTCCGGGGTCGTCTCCAACCTCGTCACCCTGCTGCTGACGCTCGCCGTGATGCTGAGCATCTCCTGGCAGATCACCCTCCTCGCCCTCGTCCTGCTGCCGGTGTTCGTCGTCCCGGCCCGCCGGATGGGCTCCCGGATGGCCCGGCTGCAGCGGGAGGCGGCCGGGCACAACGCCACCATGGGCACCCAGATGACGGAGCGTTTCTCCGCCCCCGGCGCCACCCTCATCAAGCTCTTCGGCAGGCCATCCGACGAGTCCAGGGAATTCGCCGCCAGGGCCCGCCGGGTCCGCGACATCGGCGTCCGTACCGCCATGGTGCAGTCCACCTTCATCACCGCCCTCACCCTCGTCTCCGCACTGGCGCTGGCGCTGGTCTACGGACTCGGCGGCTTCTACGCCCTGCGCGGCAGCCTCGACCCCGGTGCCGTCGTCGCCCTCGCGCTGCTCCTCACCCGCCTCTACGCCCCGCTCACCGCCCTCGCGGGAGCCCGCGTCGAGGTGATGAGCGCCCTGGTCAGCTTCGAGCGGGTCTTCGAGATCCTTGATCTGAAGCCGCTGATCTCCGAGAAGCCGGACGCCCGTACGGTCCCGGACGGGCCGGTCTCGGTGGAGTTCGACGGCGTCACCTTCGGCTACCCCTCCGCGGACAAGGTCTCCCTCGCCTCTCTCGAGGACGTGGCGGTCCTCGACAACCGCGGCGGCACCGACGTCCTGCACGACGTGTCCTTCCGTGCCGAACCAGGCCGCATGATCGCCCTCGTCGGGTCGTCGGGCGCCGGCAAGTCCACCATCGCGCAACTCCTGCCGCGGCTGTACGACGCGGACGCGGGCACGGTACGGATCGGTGGCGTCGACGTCCGCGACCTGAGCGCCGACTCCATCCGTGCGACCCTCGGCATGGTCACCCAGGACGGCCACCTCTTCCACGAGTCCGTACGCGCCAACCTGCTGCTCGCCCGCCCCGAAGCGAGCGAGGACGACATCTGGGACGCACTGCGCCGCTCCCGCCTCGACGGCCTCGTGGCGTCCCTGCCCGACGGCCTGGACACCGTGGTGGGGGAGCGCGGCTATCGGCTCTCCGGCGGCGAACGCCAGCGTCTCACCATCGCCCGGCTGCTCCTCGCCCAGCAGCGTGTCGTCATCCTCGACGAGGCGACCGCGCACCTCGACTCCACCTCGGAGGCGGCCGTCCAGGAGGCGCTCGCCGAGGCCCTTGAGGGGCGTACCGCCGTGGTCATCGCGCACCGGCTGTCGACCGTACGGGCCGCCGACCAGATCCTCGTCGTCGAGGAAGGGCGGATCGTCGAACGCGGCACCCACACCGAGCTGCTGGCCGCAGGCGGACGGTACGAGCAGCTCTACCGCACGCAGTTCGAGAGGCCCGGAGCCGAGGGGGCCCACCCCGTCCGGTGATTTCCGGCCGTATCAAAGAGGGCGCGGCCCGGAGCATTCGCTCTGGGCCGCGCCCTCTTGATGTGACGTCCCTGGTGCGCCCTCTTTGATGTGGCGGTGCTACTCGCCGATGTCCTCGTTCCACAGCTCCGGCCGCGCCGCGATGAAGTCCTTCATCATCCGCACGCACTCCGGGTCTTCCAGCCGGACGATCTCCACGCCGTGCTCGGCCAGCCAGTCGTGCCCGCCGTGGAAGGTCTCCGACTCGCCCACGATCACCCGCGAGATGCCGAACTGCCGCACCAGGCCGCTGCAGTACCAGCAAGGCGACAGCGTCGTCACCATGGTGGTGCCACGGTACGAACGCTGCCGGCCGGCGTTGCGGAACGCCGCCGTCTCCGCGTGCATCGACGGGTCGTCGTCCTGCACCCGGAGGTTGTGACCGCGCCCGAGGAGGGCGCCGTCCGCGCCGTACAGGGCGGCACCGATCGGGATGCCGCCCTCGGCCAGGCCGGCCCTGGCCTCCTCGACGGCGGTCGCCAGCCACTGGCGGGCCTGGGTGTGATCCATGGTTCTTCTCCCCTCGCTCTGTTCAGGACAGCCCCCGTCCGGCCTGCCCCTCCTCGTACTTCAGCTGCTTGACCCGGCGCAGGACCGGCGTGCACTCGACGTGCTGGACGCCTTCGAGGCGGCCGAGCTTCTCGCTCAGATATGTGTACAGGGCCGTGGAGTCCCGGTTCAGGACGACCGCGAGGATGTTGCAGGGGCCGGCGGCGGCGCTCGCGAACGCCACCTCGGGGTGGACTGCCAGCGCGCGGCCGACCGTGGCCAGGGCAGCCGGCGCGGTGGTGATCCACAGCAGCGCGGCAGTGGGGTGCCCGAAGCGCTCCGAGTCGAACTGGACGTCGATGAACAGGGCGCCCGAGGAGAGCAGTTGGTCGAGCCGGCGCCGCAGCGCCGACTCGGAACGCCCCGTCGCCTTCTGGAGCTCCGCGAAGGTGGCCCGGCCGTCCCGCTCCAGGGCGGCCGCCAGAGGCTCGTCGTCCGTGGTGATGCGGGCCGCTCCCGCCGTGCTGTCGGCCTCGGCTGCGTACCGCGGAAGCAGCGCCTGCACCTGCTCGGGCGTGAGCGCCGCGCTCTTGCGGAGCCAGCCCTGGGGGCCTCCGTAGAACCGGTGCAGCAACTGGTACGCGTGGATCTCCACGATCCGGGGGGTGCGCGGCAGTTTCCCCAGCAGCAGCTCCTCGTGCTCGCCGCGGGTACGGGCCCTGGTCATGCAGACCACTTCGGTGCCGCCGGACGTCAGCGCGATCCAGGCGGTGTCGGGGCGGCGGGCCAGCGCGCGGGCGATCGCGGAAGCGGAGTCCGGGGTGCAGCGCAGCCGCAGCATCCACGACTCCTGGCCGTGCGCGACATGGTCGCGGACGGCCACCACTCGCATCTCGGCACCCGTGTGCAGGCGCTTGAAGCGGCGGGCGACGGTCTGGTCGGAGACGCTGAGAACGGCCGCGATCCGGCTGAACGAGGCACGGGCGTCGACTTCGAGGGCGTGCAGGAGGCGGCGGTCGAGTTCGTCGTACTCGTGGAGTTCCATCGTCCAGCCGCCTCAAGATGTCGGATTCCGTCGACACACGGGCCGTGGGTAGGTGATCCCGTCGGCCAGGACCGATCGTACGGGAAGCCGCCCGACGGAGACGGCGCTGTACGGAAAGGACGCAACCATGCGGAAATGGGGACCGCTCACGGCGGTCTGTCTGGGCACGTTCATGCTGCTGCTCGACGTCACGATCGTGATCGTCGCGCTGCCCGACATGGCGCACTCGCTGGGGGCGTCGCTCTCCGATCTCCAGTGGGTCATCGACAGCTACGCCCTCGCGCTCGCCGCGCTGCTGCTCGGCGCGGGGGCGGCGGCCGACGTGACCGGGCGGCGGCGGGTGTACGTGGCCGGGACCGCCGTGTTCGCACTGGCCTCGCTCGCCTGCGGGCTCGCGTCGAGCCCGGCGGTGCTGATCGCGATGCGCGCGCTCCAGGGGGTGGGCGGCGCGGCCATGTTCGCGACCACGCTCTCCCTGCTCGCCGCCGGCTACCAGGGGCGGGACCGGTCGGTCGCGCTCGGTGTGTGGGGTGCGGTCAGCGGCGCCGCCGCCGCGATCGGACCGGTGCTCGGCGGAGTGCTCACACAGGCGCTGGACTGGCGGTGGATCTTCTTCGTCAACCTGCCGGTCAGCGCGCTGGCGATCTGGGTGACGCTGCGGACGGTGCCCGAGTCGCGGGGCCGGGGTGAAAGGCGGATCGACTGGGCGGGCACGGTGGCCTTCGCCGTGTTCGCGGGCGCACTCACCTTCGCGGTCGTACGGGCGGGCGCCGAGGGGTGGGCGTCGGCGCCCACCGCGGTGACGCTCGCCGTGGCGGTGCTCGCGCTGGCCGTGTTCGTGGTCGTCGAGGAGCGTGTCGCGCAGCCACTGCTCGACCTGCGGCTGCTGCGGCGCCCCTCGTTCGCGGTGGTGATGCTGGGGGCGCTGGCCTTCAACGCGACGGCTTTCGGGGTACTGCCGTACACCTCGATCTGGCTGCAGACCCTGCTGGGGATGAGTCCGGTACGGGGCGGGCTCGTCGTGCTGCCCCTCGCGGCGGCGTCGTTCGTGGTGGCCGCGGCCGGCGGACGGCTGCTCCACGGGGCTCCGGCACGGCTGGTCATCGGCGGCGGTCTTGTGCTGATCGGCGGCGGGGCCCTGGCCCAGACGATGCTGGACGCGGACTCCGGGTGGGCCGTGCTGGTGCCCGGGTTCGTGGTCGCCGGAATCGGTGTCGGCCTGGTGGCACCCGCCCTGGCGGGTGCGGCGCTGGCCTCCGTACCGCCGCGGAACGCGGGCATGGCGGGCGGCGCCGTCAACACCTTCCGCCAGCTCGGGTTCGCACTGGGGGTCGCGGTGTTCGGCACGGTCCTCACCTCCCGCATGGCCGACTCCCTGCTCGGGGCCACCGGGGACGCACGCACGGCGCGGGAGGCCGCGCACGCCCTCGCGGGCGGCGGAGCGGCGGCACTGCGCGGGCGGATCCCGGACGGGGAACTGCACGCGGCCTTCGCCTCGGGGCTCAGCGGGGCGGCGCTCGTCGCGGGGACGGCGGGGGTTCTGGCCGGACTGGCTGTGCTGCTTTTCCTGCGGCCCGTGCGTCCCGCCGCCGGGGAGGGGACGGGCCGGCCGGACGCGGCGTCACTGGCCGGATGAGGCGAAATGGCCGCGCCGGGCGGGGCCTGGCCGGCCCCGTCCGGGGCTGACCTGCTGCGCGAGCGGTACGCCCGAGCCGGGGCGGTCGGTGGCGGGCCGGACGCAGCGGGTTAGCCTGAACCACAATGAACCGCTTGACGACGCCCTGGGGCGTGTCCGAACTCGCCCGTTTCCCTGCGGACCCGCGCGACACGCTGCGCGCGTGGGACGCAGCCGACGAGTACCTCTTGAGGCACCTCGCGGGCACCGACGACGCCCCGCCCGTGGACCTGTCCGGCAGCGTCGTCGTACTCGGCGACCGGTGGGGTGCGCTGACCACAGCCCTGGCCACCGCACCGACCACCACGCGGGACAGTGCCGCGCAGGACCCCGCGGAGGCCACCGGGCCGGCCGCCGCGCCCGCGGAGCTCCACCCCGTGCAGATCACCGATTCGTACCTCGGCCGGCAGGCCACCCGGGCGAACCTCGCACGCAACGGCACGGACCCGGACGGTGTCCGCCTGCTGTCCACGCGCGACACCCCGCCGGACCGCATCGACGTCCTGCTGATCCGCGTGCCCAAGAGCCTCGCGCTCCTGGAGGACCAGCTGCACCGGCTCGCCCCCGGTATCCACGAGGGCACCGTGGTCGTCGGCACCGGCATGGTCAAGGAGATCCACACCTCGACCCTCCGGCTGTTCGAGCGGATCGTCGGCCCGACACGCACCTCCCTCGCGGAGAAGAAGGCCCGGCTGATCTTCTGCACGCCCGGCTCGCTGACCGACCGGGGCGGCGACCCGTGGCCGCTGACGTACACCCTGGACGCCGACGCGGGAGCGGGGTCGGGACTGACCGTCACCAACCACGCGGGGATCTTCTGCGCCGAGCGCCTCGACGTCGGCACCCGCTTCTTCCTCCAGCACCTGCCGCAGGGCACGGGTGCGTCCCGCATCCTCGACCTGGGCTGCGGCAACGGCGTGGTCGGCACGGCCGCCGCGCTCGCCCACCCGGGCGCCGAGGTCCTCTTCGTCGACGAGTCGTTCCAGGCGGTCGCCTCGGCGGAGGCGACGTACCGCGCGAACCTCTTTGAGGACGAGGCGGGCGGCAAGGCCGAATTCGCGGTCGGGGACGCGGCGTCCGGCATCCCCGCCGAGTCCGTCGACCTCGTCCTGAACAACCCGCCCTTCCACTCCCACCAGGCGACGACCGACGCCACGGCCCGGCGCATGTTCGCCGGGGCGCGCGACGCGCTGCGCCCCGGCGGGGAACTGTGGGTGGTCGGCAACCGGCACCTGGGCTACCACGTACGGCTGCGCAGGATCTTCGGGAACTGCGACGTCGTCGCGAGCGATCCGAAGTTCGTCGTCCTGCGCGCCGTCAAACGCTGAGACCCGTCAGTCAAACGTTGAGACCCGTCAGCTACGGGTCTCCAGCGACGCAAAGTCGCCGGACAGGGCCGCGGCCGTGCGCAGGTACGGCGCGGCCTCGGCGTGCCGCCCCTGGCGCTCCAGGGTGCGGCCCAGCATCAGCTGCGCGTAGTGCTCGACGGGGCAGGCCGCCAGTACGGCACGCAGCTCGGACTCGGCCTTGGACAGCTGGGCGGAGTGGTAGTACGAGCGGGCCAGCAGCAGCCGCGGGGCGGTCAGTTGCGGGGACTCGTCAACCAGTGCGCGCAGGATGCGCGCCGCCTTGTCGTACTCCTTCGAGTCGAAGAACAACCGCGCACGGTCCCAGCGCTCGGCCTCGCTGCCCTGCTGGTAGTACGCGTCGTTGAGATTCGCCTGCGCGTTCACCGCTGCTCCGTTCTGCCCGCCGTGCCACCGGCCCTTCCGGCGGCTCACCTCCTCCAACACCCCGCAGTGGTTGAACATTCCACTACGGGGTGGGGGGGCGGGGTGTGGGGCGGTGGTGTGGGGGCGTGGCGTGGCTACTGCGCCGCCGTCGCCGCGGGAATGTCGACGCGGGCGGCCCGGCGGGCCGGCCAGAGCGAGGCGAGCAGTGCTCCGCCAAGGGCGAGCAGCACACCGAGGGCGAGGCGCCCCCAGGGCAGCACCAGCGTGTAGCCCACGACGCTCTCCTGGAGGGTGTGGCCGAGCGCCCAGCCCATGAAGACACCCAGGACCGTGCCGACGGCCGCGCCGAGCGCCCCGACGAGCAGGGCCTCCAGCCGGATCATCCGGGTCACTCCGCTGCGGCCGAGACCGATGGCGCGCAGGGTGCCGATCTCCTTGCCGCGTTCGAGGACGGACATCGCGAGGGTGTTGGCGATGCCCAGTGCGGCGATCACCAGGGCCATGCTGAGCAGGGCGTAGAAGACATTGAGCTGGTCGCCGATGCCGCTGGTGTCCTCGGCCGCGATGCCTTCCTTGTCGAGGACGGCCAGCGCGGGGTTGTCGCCGAGGGCGCGGGTGACGTCCGCGCGCGCGGCCCTGCCGGGGCTGCCGTCCGTGGCGACGAGGATCGCGTGGGTGCTCGGGTCGGAGTCGTAGCGGGCCACCAGGGAGTCGGGTGCGGTGATGCTGGGCGTCAGGTCGCTCTGCTCGTCCGCCCGGTAGACGGCGCCGATGGTGACCTTGCCCTTCTTGCCGTTCCGCTCCAGGGGGAGGCTCTGACCGACCTTCCAGCCGGCCGCCGCGGCCTTGAAGTCGGCCACGGCGATCCGCCCCTCGGCGAGGCTGCCGAGCGAGCCCTCGACGATGTCGTACCGCAGCAGAGCGCCGATGGCGGCCGGGTCGACGCCGGTCAGTACTGCGGTGGCGCCGCCGAGCTCGTATTCGGTGGACTGGTTGAGCGGGCTGTACGTGGCGCCCGGCAGCCTCTTGAGGGGCTCGGCGGTCGCGGGGGTCATCCGCTGGCCGCCCGCGGGCGCCTTCACGACGTAGTCGGCGGTGAGGGCGTCGGTGGTCGCGCGTTCGAGGTACTGGGCGGCGGAAGCGCCGAGGACGGACAGGCCCGAGGCGAGCGTGAGGGCGATGGCGAGCGCCGCGGCGGTGGCGCCGGTACGGCGAGGGTCGCGCACGGTGTTGCGGGCGGCGAGATCGCCGTACACCGGGCTCACTCGGAGCAGCAGCGGCCGGAGCACGGCGACGAACGGCCGCGACAGCAGCGGAATCAGGCCGATCGCCCCGATCAGGGCGAGGGCCGCACCGAGACCGATGACGGTCCGGGAGTCCGCGCCGGCGCCAAGGGCTCCGTACAGCACGGCGGCGACGCCGACGAGCACCAGCGCGGCGCTGAACCGGCTGCGCAGCGAGCCGGACCGCGCGGGCGCCGTGTGCTCGGCCGCGCCGAGTGCGGCGACGGGCGCGATGGCCATGGCCCTGCGGACCGGAATCCATGCGGCGACCACGGGCAGGGCGGTGCCGACCAGCATCGAGACGATGACGGTCGCCGGGGTGAGGACCAGCGGGGCGGCCGGGCTGTCGGCGTCGGCGAAGAGCGTCTGGAGCAGGGCGGCGACCCCTGTACCGGCGGCGAGACCGGCCACGGAGGCGAACACACCGACGAGGAGCGACTCGGTCAGCAGAATGCGGCGCACCTGCTGGCGGGTGGCGCCGACGGCCCGCAGCAGGGCCAGTTCCCGGGTGCGCCGGGAGACCAGCATGGTGAAGGTGTTGGAGATGAGGAAGGTGGCGACGAACAGGGCGACCGCGGCGAAGCCCACCATGATCTGGCTCATCGTGTCGCTGTCGCTGGAGGAGAGCCTGGCCTGCAGCCGGGCGAGCTGGGCACCGGTGGCGGCGCTGGTGTTCTCGGGCAGCACCTGAGCGACGCGGTCGCCGAGCCGGTTCACGTCGGTGCCGGGGGCGGCCGTGATCTCGATGTTCGTGTACTGGCCGGGCTGGAGGAAGAGCCGCTGTGCGGTGGCGTTGCCGAAGAGAGTGAGACTGCCGCCGGGGGTGAGCTTGGAGGCGTCCGTACGGAAGACGCCGGTGAGTGCGTACGAGGCTGCGCCCGTGTTCGTGCCGACGCGCACGGTGTCGCCGATGCGGTATCCGGCCTTGGCGGCACTGGCCTCGTCGAGGGCGATCGTGCCGTTGCCGGTCGGGCCAGCCCCCTGGGTGAAGTCGTAGGCGGGGTCCGATCCCTGCGCGTTCGGGGCGAAGTTGCCGCCCCTGCGGAAGTCGCCGGATCCGAGGAGCTTGCCTTCGCGGTCGGCGACGGCGGCGAAGCCGCTCACCCGGCCCGCGGCGGCACTGACGCCGGGGAGCTTGGCAAGAGCGGCCGTGGTGCCGGAGTCGAGTGTGGCGGGCGGGGCACCGGGGACGGTGTCGGGCGCGACGTTGAGGGAGATGCGGTCGTAGCCGGCGGTCGCCCGGTCGACGGCGGCCTGCTTCAGGCTGTCGCCGTAGACGAGGCTGCCGGAGATGAAGGTGACCCCGAGCATGACCGCGAACGTGGTCATCAGCAGGCGGGCCTTGTGCGCGAAGACGTTGCGCAGGGCGGTACGGAACATGGGGTGCGGGTCCCTGGGGGAGGCGGGCTCGGCGGAGGCGAGCGGGTGGCTGGTGCGGTGCCGGGAGAGAGCGCGGGCGGCTGGTGGGGCGCCGGGGCCGAGCGGGGCTCGGCTGGTTCGGTGCCGGGAATCGGCGCGGGTCAGTTGGTGCGTGGCCGGGTGTCGAACGCCTTCATCCGGTCCAGGACCCGGTCGGGGGTGGGCCGTGTCATCTCGTCGACCAGCCGGCCGTCGGAGAGGAAGACCACGCGGTCGGCATATCCGGCGGCGACCGGATCGTGGGTGACCATGACCACGGTCTGGCCCAGCTCCCGCACCGAGTCCCGCAGGAAGCCGAGTACCTCGGCCCCGGCCCGGGAGTCGAGATTGCCGGTGGGCTCGTCGCCGAAGACGATCGCGGGGCGGGAGACCAGCGCCCGCGCCACCGCGACGCGCTGCTGCTGCCCGCCGGACAGTTCGCCGGGGCGGTGGCCGAGCCGGTCCGCGAGGCCGACCATGGAGACCACGCGGTCCAGCCACTGCTTGTCGGGGCGACGGCCGGCGATCGTCATCGGCAGCGTGATGTTCTCCAGCGCGGTCATCGTCGGCAGCAGGTTGAACGACTGGAAGATGAAACCGATCCGGTCCCGGCGCAGCGCGGTGAGCTGCCGGTCGTTGAGCGTGCCCAGCTCGGTGGTGCCGATGCGGACGGAGCCTGAGCTGAACGAGTCGAGCCCGGCGGCACAGTGCATCAGGGTGGACTTGCCGCAGCCGGAAGGGCCCATGATCGCGGTGAACTCGCCCTCCCGGAAGGAGATGCCGACCCGGTCCAGGGCGACGACACGGGTGTCTCCGCTGCCGTAGACCTTGGACAGGTCGATGACGGCGGCGGCGATCCCGGCGGCCGGGTGCGGTACGAGCGTGTCGAGGGGTGCGGCGGTCACGGGGGGCTCCTCTTCGGGTGCGGAACGGTGCACTTCGAAGGGTGTCCGGGGAACGTATCGGGGCCTGGACCGCCGTGTATCGGTGTCCGCGCCGCTTCGTATCAGTTGTGTAGGGCGTCGGCCGGTTCTGTAGGGGCAGTCGGTTCCGTACGGGCCGGGTGGGTCAGGCCGGCAGGCGCAGGGTGGCGACGGCGCCGCCGTCCGGGGCGTTGTCCAGGCGCAGTTCGGCGCCGAGGAGCCGGGCCTGGCCCAGGGCGATGGTCAGGCCCAGGCCGTGGCCCGAGCCGCGTTCCGCGGCGCCCGTGTGGAAGCGGCGCGGGCCGTGCAGCAGCAGGTCGGAGGGGAAGCCGGGGCCGTGGTCGCGTACGACCACGGTGCGTCCTTCGACGGTGACCTGCACCGGGGCGCCGCCGTGCCGGTGGGCGTTGACGACGAGGTTGCTGACGATCCGTTCGAGGCGGCGGGGGTCGGTCTCCACGGTCTGCCCGGTGTCCGTGTCGGTGAGGGAGGTGTCGAGGCCGGTGCGCGTCACGGCCTCGGCGACGACCGCGCCGAGCGGGACCCGGGCGCGGACCGGATGTTCGGCGCCTGCGTCCAGCCGGGAGATCTCCAGGAGGTCCTCGACGAGGCCGCGCAGATCACGCACCCGGGCCCGGACCAGATCCTCCGTCTCGCCGGGCGGCAGCAGGTCGGCGGCGACCAGCAGACCGCCGACAGGGGTGCGCAGCTCGTGCGCCACGTCCGCGGTGAAGCGGCGCTCGGTGCGCAGCCGCCGGCCGAGACTGTCCGCCATGAGGTCGACGGTCGCGGCGATGTCGGCCACCTCGTCACCGCCCTTGGTGGGTCCCGTACGGGCGTCGAGGTCACCGGCGGAGATACGGCCCGCGGTCTCGGACACCCGCCGCAGCCGGCGGGCGAGCAGCCCGGCCCCGTAGACCGTCAGCGGGGTGGCCGCCACGAGGACGATCAGCGAGGCCACCGCCATGGTCACGTCGAGCCGGAACAGGGTGTGCAGCTCCGTGCTCATGTTGACCCGGTAGGCGAGGACCGGGCTGCCCGGCCCGCCGGTCCGCTGGGCGGACCAGAAGCTCGGGCCCACGTTCCCGTAGGTGCTTGCGTCGTAGGCCGTGTACCGCTCGTCGCCGGACGGCTGCCGCAGTCTTCTGGGCAGGTCGGCCGGGTCGAGTGCGGCGCCGCCCATCAGGGTTCCGGTGCGCCGGTAGATGTCCATGGCGGAGTAGACGCTGTTGAAGGCCTCCGCCTCGGCCCGGCTCCGGATGTCCTGCGCGGTCCACACGTGCACCAGCACGCCCACCGCCGCCACCACCAGGAAAGCCGTTGCGGAGGCCAGCGCGGCGATCTTCCAGCGCAGGGGCACACGGCGCCGGGGCATGCCGGGGGCGCCAGGGACGCCGGGGATGCCGGACGTGCCGGGGGTGCCGGACGTGCCGGACGGCCGCAGTCGGCGGAACGGGCGCACCCGCCTCAACGCCTGAGCTTGTAGCCGAAGCCGCGGACCGTCTCGATCCGGTCCCGGCCCAGCTTGCCGCGCAGCCGCTGCACGCACAGGTCCACGACCCGGCTGTCGCCGTCCCAGCCGTACTCCCACACGTCCCGCAGCAGGGTGTGCCGCTCCAGCACGATGCCCGGGTGCGCGGCGAACTCAAGGAGCAGCTTCAGCTCCGTCGGGGTCAGCGCCACAGGGCTCCCGGAGACGCACACCTCCAGACCGCCGGTGTCGATGGTCAGGTCCCCGAAGACCAGCAGGTCGGCATCGGACGGCGTGGGACCGCCGTCCGCGACCCGCCCGGGTTCGGGGGCGGGCGCGTAGGTCGCCCGCCGCAGCAGCGAACGGATGCGGGCAACGAGCACGTACGTATCCACGGGCTTGACCACGTAGTCGTCCGCCCCGGCCTCCAGCCCGGCGACGACGTCGAGCCCGTCGCCGCGGGCGGACATCATCAGCACCGGCACCAGGCTGCTCTCCCGGACCCTGCGGCACAGGCCGATGCCGTCCAGACCGGGCAGCATCACATCCAGAATCAGCAGGTCGAAGCTCTCGTCGCGGAAGAGCTCCAGGCCCGACAGCCCGTCGGCCGCAGCCGTCATCCGGTATCCGTAGCGCTCCAGGGCGACGGTGAAGGACCGGCGCATCAGCTCGTCGTCCTCCACCAGCAGCACGCGAACGGGCCGCTGAGGGGGCGGGGCCTGAGGGGGCGAGGACACGGGCGGACGACTCCTGTTTTCGTACGGTCGTGAGGCGCGGGCGGTTGTCGAGAGGCACGGGCTCGTCCGCCCTCACGTGCGGAGGAGACCTGCCAGGAACGATATGGCAGATATCAGACGCACCGTCGCCACGGCGGCCCGGCACCCGGATCCGATGGCAGACCAAGCGCTCCCTGATACCCGACCGATACACAACCGGCCGGACCGGAGTCAGGGCCCCTCGACGCTCCCGATCAGCCGGAATCCGCGCGGTTCGCAGAGGTGGACGCCCGCGTGGGCGCCGTCGGCCGGCCGGGTGTCGTCCGCGTTTGCGGGCCAGGGGCCCTGGACGAGGAGGAGCCCGTGCGTGCCGTCCTTGCTCCCCAGCAGCCGCACGGTGCGTACGCCCGCCGGCCGGATACGCCGGACCCGTTCTGCAGTGGCGGCGGCCCAGAGCGCCGTCACCTCGGGGATGCCGGTCCGCGCGCGTACAAGGGTGAGCGTCCCTGCGTCGGAGGACGTCCCGGCGTCGCCGGTGTGTGTCCTGGCGTCGCCGGAGTCGAGCCGCAGGCTGTGCGCCACTGTGTACCGGGTCAGTCCTGGACGCTGAATGCCGGGCACTTCCTTGTCGATGCGACCGATCATGTCCGACCGGTGCGTGCGTACGAACGCGAGATGTGCCTCGTCGCCGGCCCACTGCGCGTGGCTGAGAAGCACGCGTCCGTCGTCCGAGGCGAAGCACGCCAGACGCAGGAACGCCGCGGGCCGGAAAGCCGAGACGAGTGCCCGCCACTCGCCCAACAGGGCGTCGGCCGCGGCCCGTTGCCGCTCGGGGGTGTCGACGATCCATTCGCTGATCAGCTGGGTTCCCGCGTGCGGCCTGCCGGCCTCTGGCGGTGTGTTCTGCGCGGCCATGGGTTTCCTCCTGCGCTCCGGGGGCGGCCCTCGGGCGGCCGCTGAAGTGCAGCATGGAACCTCAAGCGCAGTCGAGGTCAACCTCCGGGTGGAGTTCCGGGCCGGAGCCTCAGCCGTGGGTCAGAGCGCGGTCGAGGAGGGGGAGCAGCCGGTCCCAGTGACGCTGCAGTCCGGAGGGGCTGAAGACTGCGGTGTCGGACATGGTGAAACCGTGGACGGTGTCGGGGTAGATCTCGGTGGTGTAGCCGACACCTGCGGTATCCAGGGCCTGGTGGAGTTCGTCGAGGGCCTCGGGTGTCAAGTCGCCCTCGGCGAGGCCGAGATGGACCTGGGCGGTGAGCTTGGCGGCGAGGCGGTGCGGACTGTCGGGTGCATCGGTGACCAGGAGGCCGGGGTGGAATCCGGCGACGGCGGCCACCCGGTCGGGGTGGGCCGTCGCGGTGCGCATCGCCAGGGCGGCCCCCATGCAGTAGCCGGTCACGGCGACCGGTCCTGCACTGACCTCGGGCTGGGCGGTGAGGAACCCGAGGTAGGCGTCGGCGTCGCGCAGGATGCGTGCGGTGGTGTGTGCCTCGACCAGGGGCATCAGCAGGCCGAAGAGCGCGGGCCGGTCCTCGTCTGCGATGTGCTCGGGAAGGTCGACCACCGGTGCAGTGCCGTGCCGGTAGTAGATGTGGGGGACGAGCACGTAGTACCCGTGCCCGGCCAGTTCGCGGGCCATCTCCTCCAGTACGGGACGCAGGCCGAAGGCGTCCGAGTACATCAGGACCCCCGGGTGCCGCTCGCCGTGGTCGGGGAAGGCGGCGAACGCGTCGGCCCGGCCGTCCGCGGTGGGAATCTGCAGGTTCTTGGTGGGCAAGATCTTCCTCTCGTCTGCCGGTAACCGGCGCACGGCCTCCCACAAGAGCGGCGTCGGCCCGGTCCCTCAACCCCGGTGCTCGCTCCGGCAGTTGCCCCTGGCGGAGCAACTGCTCGGCATCGCCCGGTAGGTGCCTGACGGATGCTAACAGTGCTCCGGCAGGCCGCCCCGGCGAGGTCCGCCGCACCTGCCCACGCGACAGGGCCCCGACGGGGCAGCCGGCCCCGGGCGGTGCCGTCAAGGTCAACGACTGCAGTTCCGAACAGCCGTAGAAACCCCGCTCCCGGCGTGCGGCAAGAAGAACTTCGCCCGACACGCACCTTCACGGAGTGCCGGGGGCCGCCTCCCCGCCGTCGCGCCCCGTCCGCGCAGTGAGTGGGGAGACCCCGTGGTCGCGGGCGGCAGTGCGGTCACAACGTGGCGTGCAGGATGCAGGTGTCGTCGTGGCGGGCGTCCGGGGTGGCGAGGGCGTCCAGGATGCGGGAGCCCTGGTAGGCCTCGGCGGTGTGCGCGAGGCGGGCGAGGCCCTCGTCGATGTCTCCGCCCGGTACTTCGACCAGGCCGTCGGTGTACAGCAAGAGATGGTCGCCGGGCATCAGCTGGAGGGTGGCTTCTTCGTAACAGGGTGCCGCCATGGCTCCGAGCAGGATGCCCCGGGGGGCGGGCAGGTAGCGGGCGCAGCCCTCTCGTAGCAGTAGGGGCGGCAGGTGCCCCGCTTGCACCCAGGTGAGCTGTGAGGTGGTGGGGTCGTAACGGCCCATGATCATGGTGGCCGTGCTGAAGTTCCGCCCGGAGGTGTGCAGCAGCAAGGTGTTGAGGCGGGTGAGGATCTCGGCCAGGGACGTTCCGGTGATGGCCATGCCCTTGGTGGTGAAGCGGAGCTGGGCCATGGTGGCCACCGCGTCCAGCCCATGGCCCGCAACGTCGCCGACGACGAGCAGCGCGCTGCCGTCGGGCAGTTCGATGGCGCTGTACCAGTCCCCTCCCACATTGAGCCCCTCTTGCAAAGGGTGGTAGGCGACGTCCACCGTGAGGCCGGCAACGCGGAGGGACTGCTGGGGAAGGGGGAGCAGAGCGTGTTGGAGGCGTGCGGCGACGTCCTTCTCAGCGGCCAGCAGACTGCTCTGGGCCGAGGCCGCCTGCTGGTGCTCCAGCATCTGCTGCTCGGCTCGATTCACCAGCGTGCGGTCCTGGAAGAAGCCACGGACCTTGACGGGCGCTCCCCGTACATCCAGTTCGGCCTCCGCGACGATGCGCACATGCCGGATCTCCCCGCCGGGAGTGGTGATCCGGAACGTGTGGTCAATGGGTTTGCCCCCACGCAGCAGACGCTCCACCGACTCGCCCACACCGGGGACGTCCTCGGGGACGACGAGACGGGGGAGCTCCTCCAGAGTCACCGTGCCCATCGCCCGTTCCCGGCCGAAGATCGTGAAGACTTCCTCCGACCACGTGGTTTCGTTGAGGAACAGGTCCCAGTCGGCCCACCCCATCCCCGCCAGGCGCTGCATCACTGTCAGACGGCGCTGCTCACGTTCGCCGGTGTCCAGCCGGACCCAGGAGACGATCAGCCCTCCCATGCAGGCCGCCACGCGAACAGCGAAGCGCGACCGGCGCGTCATACCGGCGAGAACCTCTTCGTACTCGAACGGTTCCCCCTCGTACCGGCCGCCACTCTCCAGCACTTCCAGGTACCCGCGCCACAGGTCACTGCCCGCCACCGTGGGATAGGTCTCCAGAACGCTGAGACCCACCATTTCCTTTCCCCGGCGGGACCCGATGTCGACCGCATCAGGTGACGCAGCTACGACACGGAAATCAGCAACGGCCCCGTTCTGGCCGTATACCGGCCTCAAGAAGATGGCGGAGCCGGGCAGACCGTTCAAGACCTCCTGCACCGAGAAGACCGGCACAGCTGACGCCCGGTCACCATGCATTTTGGATGGCCGGGGTACGAGGTGGCGGCTGGTGGAGAAGGCCAGATCGCCCTCCACGACACCTGAGCCGTCCTCGCCCGATGGCGCCGGTCCCAGCTCATCGCGGTCAGTCATGCCCCGATCATGGCACGCCGCGCTATGAAGGTTCAGTCCTTGTGACCAGCCGTACCGGCACCCGTCTTGCGCCCGTTCGCTTCCGTTCCATGCCCCGTAGGCAGCGGGTGCAGAGGCATGGAGCGCAGATCAGCGCACCCGACCCCGCGGTTTCAGGGGCACCGGCGGGAGTTCCGGGGCAGGCAGGGGAGCGCCGTCGTACCCCTTCACCTCGCCGAAGCGGCTGCTGTTCATCCAGTCCGAACGGGCCTGGGCGATGTCGTCGTGGGAGCGGCCGATGTAGTTCCACCACATGACGATCTCCTGCTCGAAGGGTTCGCCGCCCAGGAGCATCAGGCCCGCGTCGGACTCCGCGCGCAGTGGCAGTTCGGTGCGGCCGCAGCCGAGGTAGAGCATCGAGCCGGGGAGTACCGGCACCCCGTCCACATGCGCCTCGCCCGACATGGACAGCACGGCGTACTCGAAGTCCGGGTCGAGGGGGAGGGACGTCTGCGTGCCGCGCGCCAGGGTGAGGTCCGCGCCGACGATCGGGGAGTAGGTCGTGCCGGGCGACGGCGCACCGTCGAGTTCGCCCAGGATCACGGTGGCGGTGAGACCGGGCGCGGCCACCGTCGGCAGGTCCGCGTGGTGCTGGAAGTGCGGTTCTACGTCGCGGTGGGCGTCGGGGAGAGCGACCCAGAGCTGGGCGCCGTGCAGCAGCCGGGCGTGCGGCCTCGGGCTCTCCTCCGAGTGGCTGATGCCGCGGCCGGAGGTTATCAGGCCGAGTTCGCGTGGGCGGACGGTGGCGAGGCTGCCGGTGCTGTCACGGTGCAGGACCTCGCCCTCGTGCAGCCAGCTGACCGTCTGCAGACCCATGTGCGGGTGCGGCGGGACCTGCATGCCGGGCTCGTCGGCGATGTCGTCGGGGCCGTAGTGGTCGACGAAGGCCCACGCGCCGACCATCCGCCGGCCCAGGTTGGGCAGCAGACGCCGTACCTCGGTGGACTCGCCGAGCTTCACATGGCGGGGCGAGAGGAGTTCGCGCACGGGCTCCGCCGCGACGAAGCCGCGACCACCGCACAGGGAGGGGGTGCTCTGACGGTCAAGATTGCTCATGGCGTCAACGTAGCGCCCGCGCGCGTGGAAGGGAGCGCCCGCGCGCGTCGAACGGGGCGGCCGCGCGCGTCGAACGGGGCGGCCGGACGGCGGGCCGAGTGCCCGTGCGCGTCGGACAGAGAACCGACAGAGAACCCGTACGGGCCAACAGGACGCGCGGCCCCCCGCCTCCACGGGCTGCAATGGACGGGTGACCGCGCCTCCGGACGACTGCCTCGCGCGCAATGAGTGGATCTGCGGCGCCTATCTGTCCAGTCGGCGCGAGATCCTCTGGGAAGCGGTGCTCCAGCACCTCCAACTCACCGTCATATCGGTGCTGTTGGGGCTGCTCATCGCGGTCCCGCTGGCGATCGCGGCCCGCCGCTGGCGGTGGGCCGCCGCGCCCGTTCTCGGGCTGACGACGGTGCTCTACACCATCCCCTCGCTGGCGATGTTCTCGCTGCTGCTGCCGGTGTACGGGCTCTCCGCGTCCCTCGTGATCGCCGGGCTCGTCCTGTACTCGCTCACCCTGCTCGTACGGAACCTCCTCGCCGGGCTGCGCGCGGTTCCCGAGGAGACCCGGCAGGCCGCCCGTGGCATGGGCTACGGGCCGATCCGGCTGCTGCTCGGTGTCGAGCTCCCGCTCGCCCTGCCCGCTGCCATGGCCGGGCTCCGCATCGCCACCGTCTCCGCCGTCTCCCTCGTCACCGTCGGTGCGATCGTCGGCCACGGTGGACTCGGCAACCTCATCTACTCCGGGATGAACACGTACTTCAAGGCTCAGGTACTCACCGCCTCCGTGCTGTGCGTGATCATCGCCATCGCCGCCGACCTGATCCTGCTCGGCGCGCAACGACTGCTGACCCCCTGGACGCGCGTATGAACACCCTCACCGCCGCCTGGGACTGGCTCTCCAGCGCCGGGCACTGGAACGGCGACGGCGGCATCTGGAGCCGCCTCGGCGAGCACCTCTTCCTCACCGTCGTCTGCCTGCTGCTGAGCTGCCTGATCGCCCTTCCGGTCGCCCTGGTCCTCGGCCACCTCGGCAAGGGCGGGGCGCTCGCCGTCAACATCTCCAACGTCGGCCGGGCCGTGCCCACCTTCGCCGTACTGGTCCTGCTGCTGCTCACCCCGATCGGCACGAAGGGCGAGTGGCCGACGATCATCGCGCTGGTGCTGTTCGCCGTACCGCCGCTGCTGACCAATGCGTACGTCGGGATGCGGGGCGTCGACCAGGACACCGTGCGGGCGGCCAGGGGGATGGGCATGACCGGCCGTCAGCTGCTGTTTCACGTGGAACTTCCGCTCGCCCTGCCGCTGATCATGACCGGTGTACGGATCGCCGCCGTCCAGCTCGTCGCGACGGCGACGCTCGCCGCGCTCGCGGGCGGCGGCGGCCTCGGCCGCATCATCACCGCGGGCTTCAACCTCGCCAGTACGCCGCAAGTGGTCGCGGGCGCCTTCCTGGTCGCCGTCTTCGCCCTGCTGGTGGAAGGCCTCTTTGAGGTGGCGCAGCGGCTGGCACCGGAATGGGCGAGGGGGCGAGCCGGATGAAGCGACACCTGTACGCCGCGGCTGCGGCGCTGCTCCTCGCCGCCACCGCCTGCACGACGGGCCCGTCCCTGGAGGACCAGGGCGAGATCACCGCCGAGCCGGGCGACAGCAAGGACCTGCACATCGGGTCGGCAGGCTTCACCGAGAGCGACCTCCTCGCCCAGATGTACGCCCTGCTCCTGGAGCGTGCCGGATACAGCACCACCGTCCTGTCCGTCACCAACAGGGAGCTGTACGAACCCGCCCTGGAGAGCGGTCAGATCGATGTCGTCCCGGAGTACGCGGCCACCTTCGCCGACTGGCTCAACGCGAAGGCCCACGGCGCGGACGCCGCCCCTGTCGGCTCGCCCGATCTCGACGCCACTATGCGGGCGCTGCGCACACTGGCCGTGCCGCGCGGTCTCACCGTCCTCGACGCGGGCCGCGCCGTCGACCAGAACGCCTTCGCCGTCACCGCCGCGTACGCGAAGCAGCACCGGCTCAGGACGCTCACCGACCTCGGAAGGTCAGGGCTGCCCGTGCGGCTGGCGGCCGGTGACGAGTGCGTGCAGCGCCCGTACTGCGCACCGGGCCTGAAGAAGACGTACGGCATCAACATCACAGGCGTCGACCCCAAGGGCGTCGGTACGACTCCCGCCAAGCAGGCGGTCCAGACCGGGCAGGACCAGATGGTGCTCACCACGACCACCGACGCCACCCTCGACGCGTTCGGCCTGGTCCTCCTTGAGGACGACAAGCACCTGCAGAACGCCGACTACATCGTGCCCGTGGTGAACAGGGCGCAGGCGGGATCGGAGCGCGTCATCAAGGCGCTGGGCAAGCTCAACACCGTACTGACGACCCGGGACCTGGCCGATCTCAACCGGCAGGTGGACAGCTGGCGGCGGCTTCCGCAGGACGTGGCGCGGGCCTACCTGGAGTCCAAGCGGCTGATCTGAATGGGCCGTTCCGCGCGGAGAGGGGCCGTTCCGCGCCGAAACGGCCCGTCCGCGCTGATCCGAAACGAGCCGTTCCGGCCGGGCGGGTGCCCCTACGCGTCCGCGATCGAGTCGAACTGCACTTCGTCGCGCTGGACCCCCTGCACATCGGCGTCCACCGAGCGCCGCAGCGCCTCGTGCAGCTTCACCGGAGTCAGTACGCCGACCAGGCGTGCCCCGTCGAGGACCGCCACCCACCCCGCGTCCCACTGGAGCATCTCGCTGAACGCGTGCTTCAGGGGAGCCCCCATCGGCACCCAGGCGTCCATCCTGCGGGCCAGATCGCCCACCGTGCCCTCCGAGCCCGCCAGCGCGAGGTCCTCGGTGGACACCCAGCCGTGAAGTTCGCCGCGCTCGTTCAGCACGACGGCCCAGCGGGCCCCCTCGGCCCGCAGCCGGGCCGCCGCCGGGGCGGCCGGCTCATCCAGCCGGGCGCGCGGCGGATCCTCCAGGTCGTCCGGCTCGATGGCGGTGACCGACAGCCTCTTGAGGCCGCGGTCGGCGCCCACGAACTGCGCCACATACGGAGTTGCCGGGGCGCCGAGCACCGCGGCCGGGGTGTCGAACTGCTCGATGCGGCCCTGCCCGTACACGGCGATCCGGTCGCCCATCCGTACCGCTTCCTCCATGTCGTGGGTGACGAGCAGCACCGTCTTGCGGACGGTCGCCTGGAGGCTGAGGAACTCGTCCTGGAGGCGTTCGCGGACCACCGGGTCGACCGCGCCGAACGGCTCGTCCATGAGCAGGACGGGCGGGTCGGCAGCCAGGGCGCGGGCAACGCCGACCCGCTGGCGCTGGCCGCCGGAGAGCTGCTCGGGGTAGCGGGAGCCGTACACGGAGGGATCGAGGCCCACCAGGTCGAGGAGTTCGGCGCCGCGCGCGCGGGCCTTCTCTTTCTTCCAGCCGGTCAGGAAGGGGACGGTGGCGGTGTTGTCCAGAACCGTGCGGTGCGGGAAGAGGCCGACCTGCTGGATGACGTAGCCGATGCGGCGGCGCAGCTTCACCGGGTCGATGCGGGAGATGTCCTCGCCGTCCATCAGGATCCGGCCCGACGTCGGCTCGATCAGCCGGTTCACCATCATCATGGTGGTCGTCTTGCCGCAGCCGGACGGGCCCACCAGTGTGACCAGTTCACCCTTCGCGACCTCGAAGGACAGGTCGTCGACGGCCGTGGTGCCGTCCGGATACACCTTGCTGACCTGCTCGAACCGGATCATGTACGCACGCTAGGCGCGCCGGGGACGCGGCGCACACGGACCGGGACTGTCCGGGTGGGACCTGGAGGGCCCGGAACAGCGCCCCACAAGGGTGTGCTGAACTGATCGCCAACGATCGGACCAGGAGAAAACAGGAGCAAGAGTGACCAGCTACCGCCAGCCCGGTACCGTCCTCACCGACCACCGCTTCACCGTGCCCCTCGACCACGCCGACCCCACCGGCGAGCAGATCGAGCTGTACGCGCGCGAGGTCGTGGCCTCGGACCGGGCGGCCGGCGACCTCCCCTGGCTCGTCTACCTGGAGGGCGGCCCCGGCTTCGGTGCCCGCCGCTTCGTGGGACGCCAGGCCTGGCTCGGCCGGGCCCTGAAGGAGTTCCGGGTGCTCCTGCTCGACCAGCGCGGCACCGGCCTCTCCAGCCCGGTCAACCGGCAGACCCTGCCGCTGCGCGGCGGCCCCCGTGAACAGGCCGACTACCTGGCCCACTTCCGCGCCGACTCCATCGTCGCGGACTGCGAGAGCATCCGGCCGCTGCTGACCGGCGGAGCACCCTGGACGGTGCTCGGCCAGAGCTTCGGCGGGTTCTGCGCCACCCACTACCTGTCCACCGCCCCCGAGGGGCTGCAGACCGTGCTCATCACCGGCGGACTGCCGTCGCTGCACGCGCGTGCGGACGACGTCTACCGGGCGGCGTTCCCGCGCATCGCACGCAAGACCGCCGCGCACTACGCCCGTTACCCGCAGGACGTCCAGCGGGCCAGGGACATCGCCGCCCACCTCACCGAGCACCGGACCGTCACGCCGAACGGCTACACGCTCACCTCCGAGGCGTTCCAGTCCCTCGGCATCGCCCTCGGCGGCGGCGACGGCACGCACCAGCTCCACCATCTCCTGGAGAACGCCTTCGTCCGCACGCCGCAGGGGCCCGCCCTCTCGGACGCCTTCCTGGAGTCCGCGCAGTCCGCACTGTCCTTCGCGGGCCACCCGCTGTACGCCCTGCTGCACGAGTCCATCTACGGCCAGGGCGCGGAGCCCACCGCATGGGGCGCCGAGCGAGCCCGCGCCGAGTTCCCGGACTTCGACCCGGCGAAGGCCCTCGCCGGAAGCGGCCCGCTGCCGTTCACCGGGGAGAGCATCCACCCCTGGCACTTCGAGTGCGACCCCGTGCTGCGCCCGCTGCGCGAGACTGCCGAACTCCTCGCCGCCCGTACCGACTGGGCGCCGCTGTACGACCCGGCCCGCCTCGCCGCCAATGAGGTGCCGGTCGCCGCCGCCGTCTACCACGACGACATGTACGTCGACACCGCCCACTCCCTGGAGACCGCCCGGTCCATCCGCGGCCTGCGCACCTGGGTCACCGACGAGTACGAGCACGACGGGCTGCGCGCGAGCGGCCCGCGGGTGCTGGACCGGCTGCTGGCCCTGGTCCGCGGCGAGCTCTGAGGGCCGGCGCAGGACCGGACGGCCCGCGGGCGCCGGCCGTCCGAAATGAGCCTGCGGCCCGGGGTCGTTGTCGGCGGCGACGCCTATCCTGCGCGTATGACCACAGACATGGCGTTCGATCAGCTGCAGCCCATGCCGGACGACTGGCAGCGTGCCCTCGCCGTCGTCGCGCACCCGGACGATCTGGAGTACGGATGCGCGGCGGCGGTCGCCGCCTGGACCGACGCCGGACGCGAGGTGACGTACGTACTGGCCAGCCGCGGCGAGGCCGGCATCGACACCCTGGAACCGGCCAAGTGCGGCCCGCTGCGCGAGCAGGAGCAGCGGGCGAGCGCGGCCGTCGTGGGCGTGCGGGAGGTCGAGTTCCTCGACCACCGCGACGGGGTGATCGAGTACGGAACGGCACTGCGCCGGGACATCGCCGCCGCGATCCGCAGGCACCGGCCCGAACTGGTCATCACCCTCAACCACCGCGACACCTGGGGCACCCACGTCTGGAACACCCCGGACCACCTCGCCGTGGGCCGCGCCACCCTGGACGCGGCGGGCGACGCCGGGAACCGGTGGATCTTCCCCGAGCTGACGGAGCAGGGGCTCCAGCCCTGGGACGGGGTGCGCTGGGTGGCCGTCGCGGGCACCACCTCGCCCACCCACGCCGTCGACGCGCGGCCCGGCCTGGAGCGCTCGGTGCGGTCCCTGCTCGAACACCGGGCGTACATCGAGGCGTTGACCGACGAGGACCCCGAGCAGTACTGCCGGCGCTTCCTGACCGACAACGTGCACGCGGCGGCCCAGCGTTTCGGCGGCATCCCGGCCGTGCCCTTCGAGGTGTTCCGCCGCTGAGGGAGTCGGGGGCAGCGCGTAACGGCACAGGCCGCCGGGCGCCGTCGCCCCTGTGCCCGCTGCCCGCGCGGCAGCTCCGTTTCCGGACGGGGCTGCCGCGCTTTGTCGTACCAGCGCTCCCTGAGCCCCTTCCCGACAGGGCAAGCGACCGCTTAGTATGCACGTGCACGGTACTGCCGACGACAGCGCGTGGAGGCCCTTGATGCAGGCATGGCGAGTGCACGAGAACGGCGAGCCCGGCGAGGTGATGCGTCTCGAAGAGGTCGACCGGCCGGTCCCCGGCGACGGGCAGCTGCTGCTCAAGGTGCGTGCCGCGAACATCAACTTCCCCGATGCGCTGCTCTGCCGCGGCGAGTACCAGATCCGCCCGCCGCTGCCCTTCACCCCGGGCGTCGAGATCTGCGGCGAGACCGAGGACGGGCGCCGCGTCATCGCCAACCCGGCGCTGCCGTACGGCGGTTTCGCCGAGTACGTCGTCGCGGACGCGGCAGGGGTGCTGCCCGCGCCCGATTCCCTCGACGACGCACAAGCGGCCGCCCTGCACATCGGCTACCAGACGGGGTGGTTCGGCCTGCACCGGCGCGCACACCTCCAGGCGGGGGAGACCCTCCTGGTGCACGCGGCGGCGGGCGGCGTCGGCAGCGCCGCCGTCCAGCTCGGCAAAGCGGCGGGCGCCAAGGTCATCGGCGTCGTCGGCGGCCCCGACAAGGCGGCGGTCGCGCGAGAGTTGGGATGCGACGCCGTCATCGACCGCCGCACGGAGAACGTCATCGGCGCGGTGAAGGAACTCACCGGCGGGCGCGGCGCGGACGTCGTCTACGACCCGGTCGGCGGCGACGCGTACACCCAGTCCACCAAGTGCATCGCCTTCGAGGGCCGGATCGTCGTGGTCGGCTTCGCCAGCGGCACGATCCCGGCGCCCGCGCTCAACCACGCCCTCGTGAAGAACTACGCGATCCTCGGCCTGCACTGGGGCCTCTACAACACCAAGGACCCCGCCGCGATCACCGCCTGCCACGCCGAGCTGACCCGGCTCGCGACCGAGGGTGCCATCAAGCCGCTGATCAGCGAGCGCGTCCCGCTCAAGGACGCGGCCGCCGCCGTCCAGCGGGTCGCCGACGGCCGTAGCACCGGCCGTATCGCCGTCGTGCCCGAAGGGAGCACCCGATGACCGACGCCGCCGAACTCCGCACCCGTACAAGGGAATTGCTCGCCGCGCACCCGCCTGCGTCCACCGGCCGCACCGACTTCCTCAAGGCGCGCTTCGACGCCGGGCTCGCCTGGGTGCACTACCCCGTCGGTCTCGGCGGACTCGACGCACCGCGCGACCTCCAGGCCGTCGTGGACGCCGAACTCGATGCGGCGGGCGCCCCCGACAACGACCCCCGTCGCATCGGCATCGGCCTCGGCATGGCCGCCCCGACGATCCTGAAGTACGGCACCGACGAGCAGAAGCAGCGGCTGCTGCGCCCGCTGTGGGTCGGCGAAGAGGTGTGGTGCCAGCTCTTCAGCGAGCCGGGCGCGGGCTCCGACCTCGCCGCCCTCTCCACCCGCGCGGTGCGCGACGGCGACAGCTGGGTGGTCAACGGGCAGAAGGTCTGGACGTCCAGCGCACATGTCGCCCGCTGGGCGATCCTGGTCACCCGCACCGACCCCGACCAGCCGAAACACCGCGGCATGACGTACTTCCTGTGCGACATGAGGGACCCCGGTGTGGAGGTGCGGCCGCTGCGCCAGATCACCGGCGAGGCCGAGTTCAACGAGGTCTTCCTCAGCGACGTACGCATCCCGGACAGCATGCGGCTCGGCCCGGTCGGGGAGGGCTGGAAGGTCGCCCAGACGACCCTGATGAATGAGCGCGTCTCCATCGGCGGCTCCCGCATCCCCCGCGAGGGCGGCATGATCGGCCCCGTCGCCAGGACCTGGCGCGAACGGCCCGAACTGCGCACCCACCCCCTGCATCAGCGGCTCCTGGAGCTGTGGGTGGAGGCCGAGGTGGCCAGGCTCACCGGGGAGCGGCTGCGCCAGCAGCTCGTCGCGGGCCAGCCGGGCCCCGAGGGCTCCGGCATGAAGCTCGCCTTCGCCCGCCTCAACCAGGAGATCAGCGGCCTGGAGGTCGAACTGCGCGGCGAGGAGGGCCTGTTGTACGACGACTGGACCATGCGCCGCCCCGAACTCGTCGACTTCACCGGGCGCGACGCCGGGTACCGCTATCTGCGCTCCAAGGGCAACTCCATCGAGGGCGGCACCTCCGAAGTGCTGCTCAACATCGTCGCGGAACGCGTTCTCGGCCTGCCCTCCGAGCCCCGCACCGACAAGGACGTCGCCTGGAAGGACCTCGCCCGATGAACCCGACGAACCCTTCGAGCCCGACGAACCTTTCGAATCCTACGAATCCGGCGGCCGAGCCGCACAAGCCCGACCTGCTGTACTCCGAGGCGGAGGAGGACCTCCGATCGGCGGTGCGCGCCCTGCTCACGGACCGCAACGACCCGGCCCGGGTCGTCGTACGCGCCGAGGAGGGCATCCCGTACGACGCCGGACTGTGGAAGGCACTGGCCGCGGACATGGGCGTCGCAGGGCTGCTCGTGCCGGAGGAGCTGGGCGGGCAAGGGGCCTCGCACCGTGAAGCCGCTGTGGTCATGGAGGAGTTGGGGCGCTCTGTCGCCCCCGCGCCGTACCTCACCAGTTCCGTGGTGGCCACCCAGGTGCTGCTGGCCTGCGACACCGGAAAGCCGGAAGTGGTGGAGCTGCTCGGCGACCTGGCATCGGGGCGGCGGACCGCGGCACTGGTGGCGAGGTTCGCCGCGGGCCCCGACGACTTCCGGCTGCGGCCGGGCCTCGACGGGACGCTGCCCGGAGTCGCGGATGCCGCGACCGCCGACGTCCTCCTGGTCCCCACCACCCAGGGCCTGTACGCCGTTGACCGGGCCGGGGACGGGGTGGCTGTCGCACCGCAGATCCCGCTCGACCTCACCCGCCCGCTCGCCACGGTCCACCTCGACGGGGCGGCCGGCACCCTGCTCGCCGACGCGGCGCAGGGAGAGGCAGCCGTCCGCCGAGGCCTCGTCGCAGGCGCCGGACTCCTCGCCTCCGAGCAGCTCGGCCTCGCCGAATGGTGTTTGGAGGAGACCGTCCGCCACACGAAGGAGCGCCACCAGTTCAACCGCCCCGTCGGCTCCTTCCAGGCACTCAAGCACCGCATGGCGCAGCTGTGGCTGGAAGTCGTCTCCGCCCGTGCGGCCGCCCGCAACGCCGCCGACGCACTGGCGGCGGGCAGCCCCGAAGCGCCCCTCGCGGTGGCGGTGGCGCAGGCGTACTGCGGGAAGGTCGCGGTGCACGCCGCGGAGGAGTGCGTACAGCTGCACGGCGGAATCGGGATGACCTGGGAGCATCCGGCGCACCTCTACCTGAAGCGTGCCAAGGCGGACTCGATCGCGTTCGGGACCTCCGGAGCGCACCGGGAGGCCGTGGGGCGACTGGTCGGACTACCGGCCCCGAGCTGATCCGCTGCCCGGCTGACGCGCGCCCCCGCTACCCCGCTGACCTGCGTCGCTGTCCTGCCTCCGAGGGAGGCGGGGCAGCGCGCACCCCTTGACGTGTTGTTTAATTGCGAGCTGCTTGCAATAACAGCCGATCTTCAAAGAGGGGTGTGGGGAGTCCATGACGGCCCGATCGATACGCGCGGTGACCGCCGCGACGCTGGCCGGAGCCCTGGCCATGACCGCTGCGGCCTGTTCCAAGCCGGGCGGCTCCGCCGGGTCCTCCGACGGCGCCAAGGACTCCGCGGTCGTCGGCATCGCGTACGAACCGGAATCCCTCAGCCCGCTCCTCGGGTACGGCAAGGACGGCAACTCCAAGATCTTCGACGGGCTGCTCGCCTTCGACGGGGACATGAAACTGCGGCCCGCGCTCGCCGCCGAACTGCCGAAGGTCTCCGCCGACGGACTGACCTACACGTACAAGCTGCGCCAGGGCGTGAAGTTCAGCGACGGCTTGCCCTTCAGCGCCAAGGACGTCGTCTTCACGTACGAGACGATCCTCGACAAGTCGACCAACAACGCCGCCAAGACGGAGCTCGACGCCGTCAAGAGCGTCAAGGCCGAGGGCGACAGCACGGTCGTCTTCACGCTCAAGTACCCGTACGCGCCGTTCGCCGAGCGCACCGTCCTGCCGATCGCCCCCGAGCACATCGCGGGCAAGCAGGACGTGAACAACGGGGCCTTTACCACCCGGCCCATCGGCACGGGCCCGTACGTCCTGACGAAGTGGACCAAGGGCGACAAGCTCAGCTTCAAGGCCAACCCCGACTACTGGGGCGGCGCCCCCGCCGTGAAGAAGTTCACGATGGCGATCATCAAGGACGACGACGTCCGTGCCACCCGGCTGCGCAGCGGCGACCTCGACGGCGCGATCCTGCCGCCCAACCTCGCCAAGGCCGTCCAGGCCGAGAACAAGAAGCGCGAGACGTACGCGGCGAAGTCCTTCGACTACCGCACCGTCACCCTCCCCACCCACAACAAGGTCGCCGGTGACCCGGCGGTCCGGCGTGCTCTTGATGTCGCGGTGGACCGCCAGGCCATGGTCGACAAGATCCTCGAAGGTGCCGGGAAGCCCGCGTACGGTCCCGTCCCGACCGACAGCCCCTGGTTCGCCAAGGGCACCGAGCGCACCCACGACCTCGCCGGGGCGAAGAAGATCCTCGACGACGCCGGGTGGAAGCCGGGCGACGACGGCATCCGCGTCAAGGACGGCGTGCGCGCCGAATTCCCGCTCTGGTACCTCTCCGGCGACAAGCTCCGCCAGGACCACGCCCTCGCCTACGCGTCCGATGCCAAGAAGGCCGGCATCGACATCAAGACCCAGGCGGGCACCTGGGAGGTCGTCGAGCCGCGGATGAAGACCGACGCGGTCCTCGCGGGCGGCGGATCTCCCGGCGACCCCGACTTCGACCAGTACACCCTGCTCAAGTCCTCCCTCGGCGGCGACGGCTTCAACAACATGGCCTGGTACGACAACAAGGCCGTCGACACCGCCCTGGAAGCCGGCCGCCGTACCAACAAGGACGCCGAGCGCAAGGCCGCGTACACAGCCGTCCAGCAGGAGCTCGTGAAGAACCCGGGGTACACCTTCCTCACTCACATCGACCACCTGTACGTCGTCAACGACACCTGGGACGGCCTGTCCACCCAGGTGGAGCCGCACGACCACGGCCTGGCCTCCGGCCCCTGGTGGAACGTCGAGGACTGGAAGCCGAAGAAGTGACCGAGGCCGTGACCGAGGCAGCCGGCGGCCGTCGCGGGCTCCCCTGGGGGCCGATGGCGCGGATGGCGGGGCGGCGACTGCTGTTCGCCGCCCCCGTCCTCCTCGCGGTGACCTTCGGCGTCTTCGCCGTCGCCGCGGCCTCCCCCTTCGACCCCGTCAAGGCCTACGCGGGCACCGCCGGCCTCACCTCCTCACAGGCCAACCTCGACCAGCTGCGCGCCAACCTCGGCGTCGACCAGCCCCTGGTGGCCCGCTGGTGGAACTGGCTGACCGCCGCCCTCACCGGCGACCTCGGCGACTCCGGCGTGATGCGCCAGAGCGTCCTCGACGTCATCACCGAGCGCCTCGGCTGGTCCACGCTCCTTGCCGCCACCGCGTTCCTGATCGCGATCCTGCTCGGCACGACGCTGGGCGTACTGGCCGCACGCCGCCCCGGCGGCTGGCTCGACCGGTGCGCGAGCTCCGCCGCGTACACCCTGGAGGCGGCGCCCGCCTTCTGGCTCGGGCTGCTCGCCATGTGGTTCTTCGCCCTGAAGCTGGGCGTGCTGCCCGCGGGCGGACTCACCGACACCGACAGCGACGTCATCACCTTCGGACAGGTCGCCTCCCACCTGGTGCTGCCCGCCGTCGTACTCGGCGTCACCCAGCTGCCGTGGTTCTTCCTGTACGTGCGTCAGGGCGTCGCCGACGCGCTGGAGGAGGACCCCGTACGGGGAGCACGTGCGCGCGGCACCAGCGAACGCACCGTGCTGTTCGGGCACGCCCTGCGTTCCGGGATGCTGCCGATGCTCACCCTCGTCGGCTCGCGCGTGCCCGAACTCATCACCGGCGCACTCCTCGTCGAGACGGTCTTCAGCTGGCCCGGCATCGCCGCCGCCACCGTGCAGGCCGCCACCGCCGTCGACTTCCCGCTGCTCGCCGCACTGACCGTGCTCGCCACGGCAGCCGTCCTCGCGGGCAACCTGCTCTCCGACGTCCTGTACGGACTCGCCGACCCGAGGGTGGGCTTCGATGGCTGACCTCGTCAAAGACCGCACCGCATCCGGCCCCGTCGAGTGGCGCGCCCACGGCCGCACCCGCCGCTCCACCCGTACGATCCGCGTCCGCACCTCCGCGGTGCTCGTCGCGGCAGTGGTGCTCGCCGTGCTCGTCGTGCCGCCGCTGGCCCAGCTCGACGAACAGGCCGTCGACCTCGCCCTCAAGCTCCAGCCACCCTCCCCGGCGCATCCCTTCGGCACCGACGACGTCGGCCGCGACCTGCTGCTGCGCTGCGTCTACGGACTGCGGGTCTCCCTGCTCGTGGGTCTCGTCGCCGCTCTCGTCGCCACCGTCATCGGCACGGCGGTCGGCGCTGCGGCGGCGGCCTTCGGCGGCTGGACCGACCGCGTCGTGATGCGCCTGGTCGACACCTTCTCCTCGGTGCCGCACCTGCTGCTCGGCATCTTCATCGTCGCCATGTTCCGGCCCGGGGTGTGGCCGGTGATCGTGTCCGTCGCGCTCACGCACTGGCTGTCCACCGCCCGTATCGTCCGCTCCGAAGTGCTGTCGCTGCGCTCCCGCCCGTACATCGACGCGGCGGTCTCCGGCGGCGCCTCGCGGTGGCGGGTCGTCGTCCGGCACCTGCTGCCCGGGGTGATGCCGCAGGCGGCGCTCGCGGCCGTCCTGATGGTGCCGCACGCCATGTGGCACGAGTCGGCGCTGTCCTTCCTCGGCCTCGGCCTGCCCAGCCACCAGGCCAGCCTCGGCAACCTCATCCAGTCCGCCCGCAGCTCACTGCTGGCGGGGGACTGGTGGCCGACGCTCTTCCCCGGCCTCTTCCTGATCATCCCCACGCTCGCGATCGCGGGCCTCGCCGGTGCCTGGCGGGAACGGATCAACCCCCGCCGCCGATCGGAGCTGATGCTGTGAGCACCCGTCCGCCGCAACCCCCGGCACCTCTTGAGGCGGCCGCGACACGGGCCACCGACACCGTGCCCGTGCTCGCCGTGCGCGACCTCTCGGTACGTTTCCGGATGCGCGGCGGTCGGCACGTCGCCGCCGTCACGGACGCCTCCTTCGACCTTCCGGCGGGGGAGTGCCTGGCCCTCGTCGGCGAGAGCGGCTGCGGAAAGTCCGTCCTCGCCTCCGCCCTCCTCGGGCTGCTCCCCGGCAACGCCCAGACCGCGGGCCGGGCCCTGCTCGGCGACACCGACCTGCTCACCGCCGACGAGAAGACCCTCGCCCGCACCGTACGGGGACGGCGCATCGGCCTCGTGCCGCAGAGCCCCGCCGCCCACCTCACCCCGGTACGGACGGTGGGTGCGCAGCTCGGCGAAACCCTGCGCGAGCTCACCGGGACCCGTAAGCCGGACGTCCCCCGCGCGGTGCGGGCGGCGGCCGAGCGGGCCGCGTTCCCCGCCGACCACCTGAACCGCTATCCGCACGAACTGTCCGGCGGGCTCGCCCAGCGCGCCGCGACCGCCCTCGCCCTCGTCGGCGACGCCCCTCTGCTGCTGGCGGACGAGCCGACCACAGGGCTCGACCGCGACCTGGTGAACCGCACCGTCGACGAACTCCGCCGGCACGTCGACGACGGCCACGCCCTCTTGATGATCACCCACGACCTGGCGGCGGCCGAGCGCATCGCCGACCGCATCGCCGTCATGTACGCGGGCCGCATCGTCGAACTCACCGACGCCAAGGCCTTCTTCGGCACCCCAGGGCCGCGTCACCCCTACGCGCGCGGGCTGCTGAACGCCCTCCCGGAGCGGGAGTTCACGCCGATCCCCGGCCTGCCCCCCGAACTGGGCGACCTGCCGGCGGGCTGCGCCTTCGCGTCCCGCTGTCCGCGGGCGGCCGAAGTCTGCGCCGTACAGCCGCAGTTCACGGACGGCATCGCCTGTCACCACCCGTCTCCTCTACCGCTTCCGTCGCACCCGTCGCTTCCGTCGCACCCGTCGCATCCGTCGGCCGAGGAGCCCGCCCGTGCTTGAACTCGCCTCGATCACCGCCGGATACGAGCGCGGCCTGCCCGTCGTACGGGACGCGAACTTCACCGTCGCCCCCGGGGAGTCCGTCGGGCTGCTCGGCCCCAGCGGCTGCGGCAAGTCCACGCTCGCCCGGGTCGCCGCCCTGCTGCACCGCCCGGACGCGGGCACCGTCACCCTCGACGGTGCGCGCGTAGAGGGCTGGCGGCACCGTGCGCCGCGCGAACAGCGCACCGCGATCGGCGTTGTCTTCCAGCAGCCGAGGCTCTCCGCCGACCCCCGGCTGCGGCTGCGCGACCTGATTGCCGAACCCCTGCGGGCGACCGGACGGCGGGACGAAGTCGCGAGCCGTGTCGCGGAGTTGAGCGACACCGTGGGTCTCGGCGCCGACCTGCTGGGCCGCCGCCCGCACGAGGTCAGCGACGGGCAGCTGCAACGCGCCTGCCTGGCACGCGCGTTGGTGCTGGAACCCCGCTGGCTGGTGTGCGACGAGATGACGGCGATGCTGGACGCCTCGACGACGGCCGCCCTGGTGGCGGTCGTCGAGGACTACCGCAGCGCACGTGGCGCCGGGCTCCTCACGGTCGGGCACGACCGGGTGCTGCTGGAGCGCTGGTGCGACCGCACGGTGCGCTGGGAGGACGTGGCCACCGCGCCTGTGGACTGAGCAGGTGCTCAAGCGGGCAGCTGCTTGAACCGACTGAGCGAGTGCTCAAGCCGGTTGAGCGCTCGCTCAAGCCCCTTGAGCGGGTGCTCAACCGCACTCCGGGCGGGTGCTCAGGCCTCGTTGGGGTTGCTCGGCTTGCCCTGTACGGCGTCCAGGCAGCCCCGTACCCACGCGGCGGGGGAGTCGTCCGCCTTCTTCCCCGCGGTGCGCGCCGCGCGCTCGCACCCCCCGGCGATGGCGTCGGCCACCACGCTGCCGTCACGGTCCGTCTTGCGGAGCTGTGTCCCGTCGTAGTACCCGGCCCCGTAGGCGACGTTCATCGGCCACAGGGGCTCGTTGTTGAATCGTGAGACCAGTACCCAGGCGGCGGTGCCGAGCACCACTGCGGCGACCACGGCTGCGATTGCCAGGTTCTTGCGGCGCGGGCCGCGGACATGGGTGGACACATCACCTGTGAGGACCATGTGAACAGGGTGACAGACGCTTCGCACGCCTGATCCACCGGGTCCGCCCGGTGACCGCCGGTCGAACATGGCGCGAACTCGCGTGCGCACCCCTGCCGTTCGGCCCCCTCCCTGACGGATACTCGCCGAGTCCCCGAGCAGCCCCGCCGACCCCGGAGCCTTTGCATGTCCCTCACCACGCGACGTACCGCAGCAGCCACCCTCGCAGGAGCGCTGGTCGGCGCCGCGGGATGGGCGAGCACCCTGCCCGCATCCGCGCACCTCCCGGCCGCCGCCCCGAAGGCGAAGCGCCCGTCCGGGCCCCGGCCCCTGCGCCGCGCCCACGCCCACAACGACTACGAGCACCCGCGCCCGCTCCACGACGCCCTGTCGCACGGCTTCACCAGCGTCGAGGCCGACATCTACCTGGTCGACGGCCAACTCCTCGTCGCCCACGACCCGGTGGACCTCGACCCGGCGCGCACCCTCGAAGCGCTCTACCTCGACCCCTTGGCTGCCCTGGTCAAGGCACACCACGGCACCGTCCACCCCGGCGACCACCGGCCCTTCCAACTGCTCGTGGACATCAAGACGCAGGGCGCCGAGACCTACCTCGCACTGCACCGGGCACTGCAGCCCCACCGGCGGATGCTCAGTACGTACCGCGACGGCAGGGTCCGCCAGGGCGCAGTCACCCCGGTAGTCTCCGGCGACCGCGCGGCGCGCACCCCGATGGAGGCGCAGCGCACCAGGTACGCCTTCTACGACGGCCGGCTGGACGACCTCAACGCGGCGGCGTCCGCCTCGTTCATCCCGCTGATCAGCAGCAGCTGGACGGAGAGCTTCAGCTGGCTGGGCACCGGCCCCTTCCCGCGCACGGAACGCGACACACTGCACGCCCTCGTCCGCACCGCCCACCGCAGGGGGCAGCGCGTCCGCTTCTGGGGCACGCCCGACGTGCCGGGCCCGGCCAGGGAAGCCCTCTGGCGCGAGCTCCTGGCGGCCGGCGTCGACCACCTGAACACGGACGACCTGGCGGCGCTGGAGAAGTTCCTCAGGACGTACGACCGGTAGGGACGTACCACCGGGAGGGACGTACGACCGGCAGGGACGCACCACCGGCAGGGACGTACCACCGGGAGGGCCGGTACCCGAACTCGCCCTGCCCGCAGCCGGGTTCAGATCAGGCGGGACCTGATCAGGAAGCGCACCCCCTCCGGAGCCTCCAGGGAGAATCCGGAGCCGCGCCCCTCGACCACGTCGACGATCAGCCGGGTGTGCCGCCACACCTCGTACTGACTTGTCGACATCCAGAACGGTACGGACTCCTCGACGCCCTCCACCGCGAGGGACGCGAGGAGCACGTCGGAGCCACCGGTACGGAACTCGCCGTCCAGGTAGCACATGGGCGCGCTGCCGTCGCAGCAGCCGCCCGACTGATGGAACATCAGCGGGCCGTGGGCGTCCCGCAGTCGTCGCAGCAGGCCGGCGGCTGCGGGTGTCAGTTCCACGGGTGCGGCTTCCCTGGGTGTGGTGCCGGGGACGGAACTCATGATGTGCGGCCCCTCTCGCGTGCGGTGGATGGTGCGGCTGTCCCGTTCAGCTTCCCTGCTGAACGGGCCGGCCGACACCCCGCGTCCCGCCTTGGTTCGGGGCCTGAATTCAGCCCGCGTCGGCCGCCAGCGCCGCCGAGACGACCGCCTTCGCCTCCTCCTGGACCCGGCCGAGGTGCTCGGTGCCGTGGAAGGACTCGGCGTAGATCTTGTACACGTCCTCGGTGCCGGAGGGGCGGGCCGCGAACCAGGCGTTCTCTGTGGTCACCTTGATGCCGCCGAGCGACGCGCCGTTGCCGGGGGCCGAGGTGAGGACCGCGGTAACCGGCTCGCCCGCGAGGGTGTCGGCGCCGACCTGCTGCGGCGACAGCCTGCCCAGTACCGCCTTTTCCTCGGGGGTGGCGGCCGCGTCGATCCGCGCGTACGCGGGTTCGCCGAACCGCGCCGTCAGGTCCGCGTAACTCTGCGACGGCGTACGCCCGGTGACCGCCAGCATCTCCGAGGCGAGCAGCGCCAGGATGATGCCGTCCTTGTCGGTCGTCCACACCGAGCCGTCCCGGCGCAGGAAGGACGCCCCGGCCGACTCCTCGCCACCGAAGCCGAGCGAACCGTCTGCGAGTCCGTCCACGAACCACTTGAAGCCCACCGGCACCTCGACCAGCGTGCGGCCGAGGTCACCGGCCACCCTGTCGATCATCGACGACGAGACGAGTGTCTTGCCGACACCGGCGGAAGCCGCCCACCGGTCGCGGTGCGCGAACAGGTAGGAGATCGCCGCGGCCAGGTAGTGGTTGGGGTTCATCAGCCCGCCGTCGGGGGTGACGATGCCGTGCCGGTCGGCGTCCGCGTCGTTGCCCGTGGCGATCTGGAAGCGGTCCCGCTGCTCGATGAGCGAAGCCATCGCGTACGGCGACGAGCAGTCCATCCGGATCTTGGCGTCCCAGTCCAGCGTCATGAACCGCCAGGTCGGGTCGGTCAGCGGATTGACCACCGTCAGGTCGATGCGGTGCTGCTCGGCGATGCGCCCCCAGTACGCGACGGACGCCCCGCCCAGCGGGTCCGCCCCGATGCGCACCCCGGCGGCGCGCACGGCGTCCAGGTCGAGGACGGCGGGCAGGTCGGCGACGTACGTGCCCAGGAAGTCGTAGCGCCCCGTCGTGGCGGCGGTCAGGGCGCGCGCGTACGGGATGCGCCGCACGCCCTTGAGGCCGCCGGCGATCAGCTCGTTGGCCCGGTCCTGGATCCAGCCCGTGGCGTCGGAACCGGCGGGGCCGCCGTTCGGCGGGTTGTACTTGAAGCCGCCGTCTGCGGGCGGGTTGTGCGACGGGGTGACGACGACGCCGTCCGCGAGAGAGGCCGTACGTCCCTTGTTGTACGCGAGGATCGCGTGCGACACCGCGGGGGTGGGCGTGTAGCCGTCCGCCGAATCGATCAGCACCCGCACGTCGTTGGCGGCGAACACCTCGACCGCGGTGACCTTCGCGGGCTCCGACAGGGCATGCGTGTCCGCGCCCAGGAACAGCGGTCCTTCAATGCCTTGAAGGGTGCGGTACTCGCAGATCGCCTGGCTCGTGGCGGCGATGTGGTCCTCGTTGAAAGCGGTGTTGAGCGAAGAGCCCCGGTGACCCGAGGTGCCGAAGGCCACCCGCTGGCGGGGCTCGGCCGGATCAGGGTGGAGCGCGTAGTACGCGGTCACCAGCCGGGCGACGTCGACGAGATCGTCCGGCCGGGTCTGCTGTCCCGCTCGTTGGTGCGGCATCCGCCCGTTACCTCCATGTTGTGTCGCAATGCGGTCGGCACATTCTCCCGGACCGGCGGGGCTGATTGCACGCACACATGTTCTCGCTGGTGGGGGAGGTGTGCGAGGTGATGCGGTGGGGTAGCAGGGCCACTGTCGACAAGTGGAATACCGCGGTAAATGGGTGGAAACTCGTCGAAGAGTCACAGAAGTGCAGAGTCACCGAAGTGCAGAAGTACAGACAGAAGTACAGAACGACAGCACAGTCGAACGTGAGGAGAAGCGCCATGTCGTCCAAGCGCCGCCGCAAGAAGAGGGCACGTCGCAAGAACGGTGCCAACCACGGCAGCCGCCCCCAGAGTCATGATCACGGGCCGCAACAAGCGCGCTCTCGAGGACCACTTCGACCGCAACTACGAGCTGGAGTCGGCCCTCACCA